>NZ_JBOFKN010000101.1:0-119270 GCF_051657365.1 Paraclostridium sp. | reverse complement strand
TACTACATTACTAATCACAGAAACCAAAGATATATTCTTAAAATGAAAATACACTAAAGGTAAAGTAAGTATATTAGCAGAAATTGTAAGAGCTATTAACTTTAATTTAATCTTAGAATTTATATAGCCATAGAAATATATTATAGACAATGTTGCTAAAAAAGACAATTGAAAACTTATATTATAAATTATATATGGGTTATTAATTACTAAAATAATCCCTATAAAAGATAAGTTTGATATACCATCTGACCTTTTATGAATAAATACAGCTATATAAGCTATTAAACTGCATACAATAGCCCTAACTATAGAAGGAGATTGTCCAACCATGATACTATAGAGCCATAACAATAACCCTATCAAAATTAATTTATAAAACTTTTTTATACCCCCAATACTAAATCCTATAATAGTTATCAAAATACTCACATGTAGTCCTGACAAAGCCAAAATATGACTCACTCCAGTTTTTGAAAATATTTCTTTTACATTCTTGTCTATACCATCTTTTTCCCCTATTAATATAGAATTTATAAACTCTGACTTATCTTTATATAAGTAATTCATAGTCTTACTTACTTTATCTTTCATAGCAAATATCTTAGAATACAATAAATTATTTCCAACCACCTCATAAGACTTTATATCTATAGTCCCATCATACCCATTACTTTTTAAATACCTACCATAATCAAAATCCTCAAACTTCAAATTTTTATAATGCTTAAACTTCCCCTCCACATTAACTACATCGCCTGGTTTCATATTTATTTTTTTAGAATAATCCTTAACTAAATAATCACCAACATCATACTGAGTATATTTTTCCTTATCAACCTTATTACTCACAAGGCCATTTATAGTTATAAAATCATCTTCTATATTATCACTTTCACTCTCAACATTAGTCACCAGAAAACTAATAATCAAAACCACACAAAAAACAATCAGCAAAGGTCTTCTCATGCATAACTCCTAAAAAACTTATTTTCTAAATTATGTACAATTAAATCTTTTTAAATCACTTACTCCACCCCTATTAAAATAAAAAAAGTTACCTCAACAAAGGCAACTCTTTTTATTATTTAACCACTATATTTCCAGATATTATTTTTTGAGTTTGATCATCTACATAATCTAAGATTTCCTTAGGAACATTCTTAGATGTAGAAGGTGCAATCCCTACAGCATTTTCTTTTAGCCCATACATAACTGCTTTTCCACCTTCAAAGTTTCCACCTTTGATTTTAGATATAATATCAAACACACCTATATCAACTCTTTTCATAGCCGAAGTTATAACATTATCAGGAGCTAAACTATTTTGATCCATATCAACACCAATAGCATATTTGTTGTTTTCTTTAGCAGATTCTATCGCCCCAGTTCCAACTCCCCCTGCTGCTGAAAATATTACATCTGCTCCATTTGAATACATTTGATTTGCTATTGATTTTCCTAAACTAGCATCATCAAATGAATTTGCATACTGAGATACACACTTTACATCAGGATTTACAGCTTTAACTCCTTTTATAAATCCTTCTTCAAATCTTGTTATATTAGGTATCTTCATTCCACCTATAAATCCAACCTCATTAGTTTTACTCATCTTAGCACCTATCAAACCTACTAAATAAGCTGCTTCCCTTTCATCAAAAGTCATACACATCAAATTTTTAGGTATCTCTTGTCCTTCTTCTTCATAATTATGATCTATCATAACAAATTGTCTATCCGGATAAAGATTTGCAGCATTTAATATAGATTCTGCAGTTGTATATCCCACACCTATTATTAAATTTACTTCTTCATCTATAAAAGTTTCTATATTAGGTGCATAGTCAGAGTCTTGGTTTGACTCTAAGTACATACCATCTATTCCTAACTCTTTTTTCGCTTTTTCAAGACCTTCTATTGAAGATTGATTAAAGCTTTGATCATTAGCTCCCCCTTCACCTAAAACAATACCTACAGAGAAATCATCTTCTTCATTTTTTACATTTTTCTTTTCTTTCTCATTTACCGAAGTACATCCAACAATACTCATAACTACTAATCCCATAGTTAAAAAAACTTTTATACTTTTGTTAAACTTCCCCATAAACCCTCCTGAAAACATTTGACTTCAAGATAATTTTAACAGGTGTCTTTACACTTGTAAATACATTTATGTATATGATTTAAATAATAAAAAAATATCCATACAAGCTATAAATTAGCTTAGTATGGATATTTTTTTATACATATTCATTTACATAGTTATCTAATTTATTAAATATAGTTTTCAATAAATTAATTGCACTTGTGTTTTCTTTAGTTTTCACTATATCGTTTAAAAATAATACTTGATCTATATCCATGTATGAAAATGCTAATTGACTAATATAGTTTATGTTTAAATCTATATCAGATTTATTATCGCTTTTTCTAACTTCTACTTTATTATTTTTAACACTTATCTCAAATACTTTATTATTTTCTTCAATTTGATTATCTATAACACCTATGTAAGAGGGTTCTAAATCGTTACCCCCCACCTCTAAAGTATTTAAATATCCTTCTAAATTTATAACTCTACCCATCATAAAAGGTTTTATGCTAAGTTCATTAGTTTTTGGATTAGGTAAAATATATCTTATACTATCAGTCACAGGAGCCATAATAGTTACTTTCTTACACTGAGTATTATGATTGAATATAAACTTAAGCATAGACTTTAAAGATTTTATATTTTTATAACACATTTCTCTTACAAACATAGTATCTCCCATAATGAAGTATATTATATAACCTTGATATTCTTCATCTTTATGAATATACATATGTCCATTTTCACATTTAATTTCATTAAATAAATTTTTATAATAATCTTTATCTCTAGCTACATGACCATTTACATTAACTAAAAATTCATTATGTATATCAATAATATCTTGAATATGACTATCATTTATCTTTTTGAAATCACCATGTATTTTAAATTGTTTTAAATCATTTATATCTAATTTATATTCAATTTGGTCATAACAATGCTCATAACCATATTTTCTATATAGCCTATAATCTATAGGCATAAGAAGTGAAACTAGTTGTCCCTTTTTATAAAGTTCACTTAAAACAAACTCCATCATATCTTTCATATATCCTTTGCCTCTAGCATTTGGATATGTAGATACTCCTACTATATATGAAGTGTCATAAACTTTATTATTTAAATTTATCTTATATTGATTTAATTGAAGAGATGACATAAGTTCATCATCTTCTTCAATTAATATAGTATTTTCTGGCTTGTATTTATCATTGAAATAATAATTAACAAAAGCTTCTTCATCACCAAAACAATAATTCCATATATCTTTTATATTGTCTAAATCCCCATCTTTAGCATATCTTATTTTCATATTATGCCTCCATAACAGTATACTTTTCTACAAACTTACATGGATGGTATGAAAGTTTAGCTTTTCTAAGACCCTCAATACCTAAATCTTCTTCTCTATTTACAAGTTCTACATGTGCAAATTCATTTACTAAAAACTGTTGATTTATAAATGGATATAATCCTCTTATCTCAGGATTTGCTTTTTCTATATGAATTACAGCCATATGCTCATTTATATTTTCACCTATACTAAAAGCTTCTAATTTTTTATCTATATAAACTCCACCAACTCTAACATCTTCTTTTAAAACATTATAGTTATCAAATATTTTCTTAACAGCTATAAATTCATCATCAATTCCCTCTTCAACATCCCCATTTTCTTCCTTATTAACAGCCCACGCTTTTAAAAGAGTTATACACTCATCAAAATCACTTTCATCAAGTTTTCTATACTCAAATCTTCCTTCATATTCTTTTAAGAAATAATTTAAATGATTTCTTTTCTTTTGATTTTTTCTTCCTTTTAAAGTTCTTAATGCTTCTGCATCATATACATAGTCAAAGTAATCTCTTTCTTCTATATATTTAAACTTTCCTGGATAATCAGTTTGTAAAAGTTCAACTACTTCTTTAGTTACAGCTCTTAAATATATTTGATGATCTTCATTTTTAAAATACTCTAACATAAAAGCTAAAGCTTTATGTATTTTATCTTTTTTCGCAAGTGGTAATACTGAGAATCTATCTCCTTCATATTCTCCAACTATTATAGCAAAATCATCTTCTATATAATAACTAGTTTTATACATATCTCTCCACATATATAAGGTCGTAAAACAGTACTCGCAAGCTTCATAATCTACAGAATTAAAAAACGGTCTTAATTCTTCATATGAATTTATGTCAATCTCTTTAAAAATCATAGTAAATTCTCCTTTTAAATCTTTTTATATATTACATTTCACACTTTATTTAATTACCCTATATTATTTGAATTAAGTTTTAAATAAAAGTCTAAACTATTAAATAAATCTTTTATTAATTAATATTGTCCTTATAAGTACAATATAAACAGGTAATGATTGGAGCGTAAAATGAAAAAAATCATATTTTTAACATTTATTATAATAACACTTTTGGTAGGCTGTGGCAAAAACCCATTACTATCAATCCATATCATAGATATAGGACAAGGTGATAGTATTTTAATACAAACTCCAAATGACAAAAACATATTAGTCGATGGAGGCCACGAAGACAGTTCACTTATCATAAAAAAATTTCTCAAAGCTAAAAAAGTAAAAAACATAGATTTTATAATAGCAACACATCCAGATACTGATCACATAGGTAGTTTAGATGAAATTATAGATAAATTTAAAGTTTCAAAACTTTATCTTCCAAACAAAAAAACTAATAGTGATGCATACTATAACTTAATACAATCTTGCAATAAGAAAAATATCAAACCTCAATATCTATCTAGAGGCGATAAATTTAATTTAGATGATAATATAAAATTAACCGTTCTAAATCCTTCTTATACCCATATAGATAATAACTCAAACTCTATAGTATTCAAATTAGACTATGAAAATAAATCATTTTTGTTTACAGGAGATGCTACTTCAGAAAATGAAATGGATATAATTAACAACTTCAACCTAAAAGACATAGACTTTTTAAAAGTAGCTCACCATGGAAGTAAAAACTCCTCAAGTGAAGAATTTTTAAAGTCAATAACTCCAGATGTAGCTGCAATATCTAGCGGATACAACAACACCTATGGTCATCCTCACAAAGACACACTATTGAGGCTAACTCAAACAGATACAAAAGTCTACCGAACTGACAAACAAGGCCATATATCCTTTTACAGCGACGGAAACACCATAACAACTACCGCTCCACCTAAAAAATAAAATAAATTACATTAAAAATGGGGCCCCGTATTGTCTAGCAAAATATTAATATATAATTTAGCCCACATTTACAGACCGCCTTATCAGCCTGTATGGATGTAAATTTCATATTAATACTAAGCGCCAACCAGGGTCACCCATTTTTATCAACTTATTTTATTAAATCATTTACGACTACAGAAGCTATTATTAGTCCGCCAACTGAAGGTACAAAAGATATGCTTCCAGGAGTTATCTTCTTCCCATTCATAATTTTTTCTTTTAACTCAACAGGTTGCTCCGTTGAATAAACAACTTTTAATTTCTTTATTTTTCTATCCCTTAACTCTTTTCTCATAACTTTAGCTAATGGACACATCTGAGTTTTATGAATATCAGTAACAACAATCTTAGTAGGATCTAATTTATTCCCCATACCCATAGAACTTATTATTCTTAAATTTTTCTTAACACAACTTTCAATTAAATGAATCTTTGAAGTTACCATATCTATAGCATCAACCACATAATCATAATTCTCACATAACAATTCATCACTATTGTCTGAAGTATACTTAGCTTTTACTGCACGTATATCTATATCTGGATTTATATCTAAAATTCTTTCCTTCATAACATCTACCTTATCTCTTCCAACCGTTGAATGTAGTGCTGGTAATTGTCTATTTATATTAGTTATATCAACATCATCAAAATCTACAATAGTCATTTTACCAACCCCAGCTCTTGCTATAGCCTCAGCTGCAAAACTTCCTACTCCTCCAACTCCAAATACTATAACATTTGAATTTTTTAATTTATCTAGCCCTTCATTTCCAACTATAAGACCCGTTCTAGTTCTAAAATTTTTATCCATGCTTATTGTTTCTCCTTATGTAATTTTTTTTATGTATACGAATATAATTTAATATCAGCTTAAAATAGGGGTGATACTTTGAAAAAATTAGTAACTTTTCTATTATACATTTTAATGGTAAATATGCTAGTTTCATTATTATTAATTATAGATCTCAACTCTACTAATGGAAATATAGAAGAGTCAGCTATAATAGAGGCTATATCTAACAATGATAATTATAATTTAATCGTTCAAATTTTAAAAGATACTCATAAAGAAGATTTTATAAAATATATAGATTATATGCAACTTGAAATTCATAAAACAATCGAGAATGATAAAAATAATTTCATAGCCTTTACTATAACATTGCCTCAAAACAAATGTTTTATAGCTTTTTATAAAAAAAATAGCGACAGCACTTATTCTTTCAATTGTATAGTTGATAATTTAGATTATGTTGATGATTTCTATTTTTACAAAGATTTTTTAGTAGTTGAACAAAATTCACAGGATAGAGATAATTATTTAAATAATAAAAAGTTTATAGAAATATTTCATAAAGAAAAGTTTACATACGTATCTAAGTTAAAAAAAGATTTATATGTAGAAATAGTAAATCTAGAAAACAATAATAAAAATATATTATCTGGTAGTGTAGATTTTTTAGATGATAATCCTCCTAAAATACTTTATGTAGCTACTACTTCAAATCAAGAAAATCAATTTAACAAAGAAATTTCAAAAGAAATATATACCTGGGATGAAGCTTTAAATCAATTTACAATGAAAGAAAATAGTAATTTATGCAAATAAAAAAGTAACTTCAAAAATGAAGTTACTTTTTTGTTTATTGGCGGGAGTGCGTGGGAATCGAACCCACCCAAGAAGCTCTTAACCCCTCATACTAGTTTTGAAGACTAGAGGGCACACCAGCACCCATCCACCCCCATATGGGATGTCCTCTTACTTATGAATTTATATTATCATATCTATAAAATTTTTTCAACTATTTTTAGCAAACATTTTCACATTTTTACATTAAATTTTAAGTTATGCTTCAAAAATATTTTTTCTGTGATTTTTTGACATGAAAATCCATCCAAAAATCATTATAACTATAATAAATCTATGAACTTTAAGTATGCACTTAACTTTAAGTTCATAGATTATTTGAATCATATTTTATATATTAGGAATTTGCCAATCTATAGGAGCTTTACCTAAACTAACTAATATTTCATTAGTCTTTGAAAAAGGTTTCGATCCAAAGAATCCACGGCTTGCAGATAAAGGGCTTGGATGGGCTGACTCTATTATATAATGTTTTTCTGTATCAATTAACTTCTTCTTATTTCTTGCATTATTACCCCAAAGAACAAATATAACAGGTTCATTTCTTAAATTTAATAATTTTATTATATTATCAGTAAATATCTCCCACCCTTTGCCTTTATGAGAATTAGCTTCATGAGCTCTAACTGTAAGTGCTGTATTTAATAATAATACGCCTTGCTTAGTCCAAGGAACTAAATAACCATTGTTTGGTATACAATAGTCGTACTCAGTTTTTAATTCTTTATACATATTAAGTAAAGATGGTGGCGTTTTAACTCCAGGCTTTACAGAGAAAGCAAGTCCATGTGCTTGATTTTCTCCATGATATGGATCTTGTCCTAAAATTAAAACCTTAGTGTCTTTATATGAAGTGTATTTTAATGCATTAAATATATCATCCATATCAGGAAATATAGTTTGTGTGCTATACTCATTTTTTAAAAACTCTCTTAACTCTAAATAATAAGGCTTTTCAAATTCGCCTTCTAAAATTTCGTCCCAGTCATTTCCTATCTTAACCATAATTTCACCTACTCTTAATTTGATATTATATCTATATCATTTTTTTCATCACTAATTATTTTTATACTAACTTTATTAGGTATGCAAACAATACTTTTGTTAGATTTATTTATAAATCCAGTTTTTACACATACTTCATCTGGACATGAAGCTTGTGTAACTTCTACACCTTTGTCATGTATCTTGACTTTATTATATCCATTTTCAGTTTTTATAGTTAGTTCCTCATTTTTATCTAGAGGTACTTCCTTATAAACTTTATTATCTACATATATAACAACCTTATCAGCTTTACCTGATTCTTTAAAATGATTAAAAACTAAAAATGCACATACAACGACAATTATAGATAAAATAAGAAAAAAATCGTTTTTCTTCATTTTTCTCCTCCAAACATTTATAATATAATTAAATATATCATAAATACAAAGGGGAACACCATGAAAAATAAAAAACTTATATTTTGTATAGCTATAATAATATTATTAGCTGTATCCATTTTTTTCATATTTAGCAAAAAAGTCAATACCTATTCTAAAACCATGTATTACCTAGGAACTGTTAATGAAGTTACACTATATACTAAATTTGATGAAAAAAAAGCCGAAGAAATATTATCTAAGTGTGAAGAAATGGTAAAAGACATAGATAATAAAATGAATCCATCTACCTTATCTAGTGATATTTATAAAATCAATGAAAATGCAGGTAAATCTTTTACAAAAGTATCAAAAGATACCTTTGATGTTATAAAAACATCTATCCATTTTTCCCATGTATCCGGTGGCAACTTTGATGTTTCAATTGGTTCTTTAGTACAGCTTTGGAATATTGGAAATGAAAAAGCAAAAGTTCCTACACAATCAGAAATTAATGAAGTTTTACCAACTATAAATTATAAAAATATAGTTTTAGATGATAAAAATACTAGCATTATGTTAAAACACAAGGGCACTAAATTAGACTTAGGTGGAATAGGTAAAGGATATGCAGCAGATAAAGTAGTTTCATATCTAAAAGAACAAAAAATTGAAGGCGCTATTGTAAACCTTGGAGGTAACATATATACATTAGGAACAAAAGACGGTAAAAATAAGTTCAATATAGGAATACAAGATCCAACTAAACCTAGAGGTAACTCTATAGGTAGTTTAAGTACAACAAACAACTCAGTAGTTACATCAGGAATATACGAACGATATATAGAAAAAGACGGCAAGATTTATCACCACATTTTAAGCCCTAAAACAGGTTATCCTGTAGAAAACGAACTTAGCAGTGTAACAATAATCTCAGACAACTCCATGAACTGTGATGCACTATCTACAACAACATTTTCACTAGGAACAAAAGAAGGACTTAAATTAATAGAATCAATGCCAAACACAGAGGCAATATTTATAACTAAAAACAAAGAAATATACCTAACTCCAGGACTTAAAGATTCATTTAATCTTTCAGATCCAACATTCACCATCAAAAACTAAAAAAGTGAGTATATAGGCTAAGTTAGAGTTAATAGTTGTTGACGCAACACTTAAAGTACCTCTTTACCGTACTTTGTGTGAAGGAAACAACTATAACTCTAACGAGCCACCCACTACTCACTTCTAAAATAACACTCTTTTATTTTCAACTCTCTTAGTTACTTTATTTCTATCAAAGTCTTCAAGTATTATCATACAGTTCTTTCTACTTGAATTAACTAAATCCCTATAATCACCTAAAGTTATCTCTTTATTCTCTTTTAGATACTTAATAAGTTTATTCTTAGCATCCTCATAAACCGTAGCAGCCATTATATAGTTATCTTCAAGTCTAACTACAGTATTACCTAATAAAGACTCAAAAACCTCTTCATACTCTTTTTTATTGTTAGTTATATCTTCAATAGTATATATATTATTAAGCCCAGCTGAAGTTAATGTTTTTTCTATTTCATTTTTTATCTTTAATTGTTTCTCATTTAAAACTACATTAAATTCCTTTAAAGAAACAATATTTCCATCAACCTTTATAAGCCCATCATTTACAAACATATCTAATAAAACATCAAACTCCCTAGTTTTAAACTTAATTTCTATTTTAGACCTTACTTCTTCTTTTAACATACCTTTTCTAAGTCTAAACTTTTTATGATATGCTTTTAATTCAGTTTCTGAATTTTCTTTTAACAAGTTATATTGATTTATATGCATATACATATTATTTACACATACAACTTTATTGGCTTCAATAAGCTTTTCTAGTGCTTTTTTTATGTTTTCTTCACTATCACCACTATAACTCATTATTTCTTTGAAGTTAGGATAATTTCTAGAATTATTTTTTAAATACTCTTCAAGTATATCTGTAAGCTCGCCTTTTTCTTTAACCTTTAGAGCAGATATTATAGTCTCATCAAATCTCTTATGTTTTCTTGGATTAGTATCTATTACAATACCCCCACCTATAGTTTCCATAGGAGAATATCTTCTAACAACAAACTTATCACCTTTTTTAGCAACTATGCTTTCTTCAAGTCTAAGTTGTACTAGTCCACTTTCTCCAGGATTTATTTCCTCAACTTCTAGAGGAACTGCTCTACAAAGTATTTCTCTAGTCCCATGATACAGTCTTAATCTATCCCAGTGCTTAAGACCTGAGTCCATATGCTTAACTATACTTAATCTAACATCTAACATCATAGCTTCTTCTAATGAATGTATAGATGCTAATACATCACCTCTATCAATTTCATCAACTTTAACATTAGATATATTTATAGCCGTTCTTTGCCCTGCATAAGCAGTATCTACACTTTCACCATGAACTTGTATACTTCTTATCTTAGTTTTAAGTTCCTTTGGATATATAACTAAATCATCATCTATACTTATCTTACCTTCTATTAAAGTTCCTGTTACAACCGTACCAAATCCTTTTATAGAAAATACTCTATCTATATTAAGTCTAGCTGGAGCTTCTAAATTTTTATCTTCTATTTCATCTGTCATTTTATCTATCTTAGCTATAAGTTCATCCATACCACGTTTTGATATAGAATCAACTTCTATAATTTCTGCATCTTCTAAAAAAGTTCCTTGAACTTTCTCACGTACATCTTCTTTCACTAACTCTCTAAAATCATCATCAACAGTATCACTCTTAGTTAAAACAATCATACCTTTTTTTATATTTAAGAAAGTTAATATATCCATATGTTCAACAGTTTGAGGCATAACTCCCTCATCAGCAGCCACAACTAATAAAACCATATCAAGTCCAGATGCTCCTGCAAGCATATTTTTTATAAACTTTTCATGCCCAGGTACATCAACTATCCCAGCCCTTTTATTGCTTGGCAAGTCAAAGTAAGTAAATCCTAAATTTATCGAAATACCTCTTTTCTTTTCTTCTGCTAAGGTATCTGTTTCTCTTCCTGTAAGAGCTTTTATAAGAGTTGTTTTACCATGGTCTATATGTCCAGCTGTTCCTATTATTACATTTTTCATGATTAACCTCCTATTAAAGCTTTTTCTAATTCATTTTTAACTATTTCAAATTCATCTTCAAAAATAGTTCTAGTATCTAATACATATTTATCATCATATACTCTTGCTATTATATGAGCATCACTTAATCTTAATTTCTTTTCTAACATAGCAACATTCATATCATTTGGAGTTATAGCTATAACCTTAGAATCTATAGTCTCTAATGGCATAGATCCTCCTCCAACTTGAGATAATCCATTTTCAATACTTATACTAGCATATTTATTCAAATACTCTATAGTTGAATATAAGCTATTTGCTTTTTCATCTAATTCTTCCATAGAATAAGTTAACATTCTAAGTGTTGGTATTTCTTTTCTTGCTTTTTCTTCATCTAAATACATTCTTAATGTAGCCTCTAGCGCACATATCGTAAGTTTATCTACTCTTAAAGCTCTTGTAAGTTGGTTTTTCTTCATTTTCTCTATATACTCTTTTTTCCCAACTATAATCCCAGCCTGTGGTCCGCCTAGCATCTTGTCCCCACTAAAAGTAACTATATCAGCACCTTTTCTAATAGAGTCAAGCACTGTTGGCTCATAGCTTAATCCATACTTAGATACATCTAAGAAAACACCACTACCTAAATCTTCTATAACTGGAAGGTCATGTTTTTTACCTAATTCACAAAGTTCATCTACTTCTATGCTTTGTGTAAATCCAAGTATTCTATAGTTACTTGTGTGAACTTTCATTAACACTTTAGTATTTTCCGTTATAGCTTCTTCATAATCTTTTAAATGAGTTTTATTAGTAGACCCTATCTCTACTAAATCAGCTCCACTTAAAGCCATTATACTTGGTATTCTAAAAGAACCACCAACTTCTACTAATTCACCTCTAGAAACTATAGCCTCACCACCTTTTGCCATAGTGCTAAGTACTAATAATACAGCTGCTGCATTGTTGTTTACTACTAAAACATCTTCAGCACCTGTTAATCTTTTTATAGTTTCTGTTAAGTGAGTATATCTTGAACCTCTTTGACCTTTATCTATATCATATTCTAAGTTTGAGTATCTAGATGCAGCTTCCCACAGCTCCTCCTTTATACTCTCACTTAAAAGTGAACGCCCTAAATTTGTATGAAGCACTGTTCCTGTTCCATTTATAACTTTTTTTAATGATAGCGAATATTTTAAATTACATTTATTTATAGTATTTTGTACTATTTTTTCTACTGATACACCAAATTTATCAAAATCTGATTGATTTAAATCAACTATAGCTCTTCTTTTTTCTTCAATAGCTTCTCTTATAGATTCAAGTAATATAGTTCTTGGATATTCATCTAGTGCAGCTATTATTCTTTCTTGATTTAACATTTCATCTACTGATGGTAATTGAGCAAATAATTCTCTTTTCTTCATTAAAATCACACTCCCCTTATAAGTCCTTACTTAACTGTTATATAATGCTTTTGTTTTTCTACAACAGTTCCTATTATTTTGGCTTCTATAGAACCATTTTTTTTCATGTCATTTACTAATTCCTCTGCTAGTTCTTCTGGTACTGATACTAGTAAGCCTCCAGATGTTTGAGGATCATATAATATATCTTCTGTAGCTTCATCTATATTCTCTAAATATACATCTTTTGATATATATTGTTTATTTCTATACATACCAGCTGGTATTATACCCATCTTAGCCATATCAATAGCTCCATTTAAAATAGGTATTTCATTAACTTCTAATTCTATACTAACTTCTGATGCTTTAGCCATTTCTGCCGTATGCCCTAAAAGTCCAAATCCAGTTATGTCTGTAACTGAGTTTACTTTTATATTGTCAAAACTTTTAGCTGCATATTTATTTAAATGAACCATTGTTTCAACTACAATCTTAGAAGTTTCTTCATCTACTAAACCTTCTTTCATAGCAGTATTTAAAATACCTACTCCTATAGGTTTAGTAATAACTAACTTATCTCCTGGTTTAGCTGTTGCATTAGATAATACTTTATCTGGATGTACAGTTCCTGATACAGATAAACCATATTTAGGTTCTTTATCATCAACTGTATGTCCTCCTACTAATAAAGCTCCACTTTCCTTAACTTTGTCCATTCCACCCTTTAATATTTCTGCTAAAACATTCATATCGTGACAAGAAGGAAAACATACAATATTCATAGCAACCAAAGGCTTTCCTCCCATTGCATAAACATCTGATAATGAATTAGATGCCGCTATTTGTCCAAAAACATATGGATCATCTATCATAGGTGTGAAAAAATCTAACGTTTGTATAAGTGCTGTATCTTCATTTAATTTATATACTGCTGCATCGTCTGCTGTTTCAAGCCCCACTAATAAATTCTCTTTTTTATCCGATGTATTTTTAGGTAATTGAGCTAATACTGATGCCAGAACCTCTGGCCCAATTTTTGCAGCTCATCCTCCTGATGTAGTCATATCTGTAAGCTTTTTCATTATTTCCATAATATACGTCTCCTTCCCTAGCAAGTCTTACATTATTAATAATAACATAATTTTAAATTTATTAAATACTAATATAATCTTTCAGATCGTTAAATTTATTTTCGCCTATACCCTTAACATTTTTTATTTCCTCTATTGATTTAAAATTCATATTTTCTTCTCTATAATCTATAATTTTTTGCGCTGTAACTTCCCCAACTCCAGGCAATGAATCTAGTTCTACAATAGAGGCGCTATTAATATTAATTTTATCGACATCACTATTAGAATTTTCATTATTACTAACGTTTATATTTTTATCTGTAGTTTCATTTGTGTTTGGATCTTTTACTTCATTACTACTATTTATAACCTCTTCTCCTATTTTAGGTATTATGTAGTGTCCTTCATCAACTATTTTCATAGCAAGATTTATTCTATTCATATCAGCTTCTTCTGTAACTCCTCCACAAAGATTTACTCCATCCATAAGCCTATTTGTACTATTTAATTCTACCACCCCTGGAGATTTAACAGCTCCACTTATAAATATAGTTATTTTTTTATTTATAGATTCATTAGCTTTTACATTTGAGTTAATATCAGTATCATTACTTATTTTTTCTTCATTATAATTTTCATCTTCCTTAACAATTTCCATATCTTTTTCATTATTATCCTTAAATTCTTTTTCATTTTCAATTTCGCTAACAACATACATGTCTTTGTTTGATGTAAATAATGTATTTTTCATCACAAATATAGAACTTATAATAATTATAATTATTATGGGTAAAAAGACTTTTATTTTATCCATTTTATCACTCCTTCAAATTTGATTATTGACATAAATATGTTATACTAAAATATAAGTTTATAATCGGAGGACAAAAAATGATAAAAAAAGTTTCAATATTATTAGCATTCGCATTAACTTTTGTTAATCTATTTGCATTTAATAATGTTTCATTCGCTGAAACTCCCCAACCAAATATATCTGCTCAGTATGCAGTATTGATGGATTATACAAGCGGAAAAATTTTATATGAGAAAAATCCACATCAAAAGATGTACCCTGCTTCTACCACTAAGGTTTGGACAGCTTATGTTACTTTAAAGCATATTAAGAACCTTGATGAAGTAATAACTGTAGGTAATATAGGCAATATAGAAGGTTCTAGTATGTATTTAGTTCCTGGGGAAAAGCTAACAGTTAGACAACTTCTTGAAGGTTTACTAATAGTTTCAGCAAATGATGCTGCTGTAGTTTTAGCAGAACGTGTAAGTGGATCTGTTCCAGAGTTTGCAAAACTTATGAATGAGGAAGCAAAAAAAATCGGCGCAGTAGATACACACTTTAACAATGCAAATGGATTACCAGATCTTGACCATTATACTTCAGCTTATGATATGGCTTTAATGGCTAGAGAAGCAATGAGTAATGAAGTATTTAGAGAAATAGTAAGTACTAAGATGTTAAGAATTCCAGCTACAGGACTTTATCCTGAAAGATTTATGAAAAACAGCAACAAATTTTTAACTGGAGGAGATGCCAAAATGCCTTATAAAGGGCAAATGGTAGACATTCAATACGATATAGTAGATGGTATTAAAACGGGATTTACAGATGATGCTGGAAAATGCCTATTATCTAGTGCTAAAAAAGATGATATGAGATTAATCTCCGCAGTTTTCAAGGCCAATGGAGATGTTATGTACGTTGATAGTCGTACTCTTTTAGATTATGGATTTGATAATTTTAGATCCGAAAAATCTATAGATAATAATGATCTTTTAGATTCTAAGTCTATTTGGTATTCTAAGGAAAGAAAATTGAACTTCATGCCTAAATATAGTTATTATACTGTTATTAGCAAAACTGAAACTAATCCAACTTATACCACTAAAACTAAATTAAATGATATAAAATTACCTATCAAAAAAGGTGCTACTGTGGGAACATTAGAAGTTTACAAAGATGGAGAGTCTAAAGCTGTAGCACATATACCTTTAATTGCACAAAATGATGTGCACAACTTATTTAAAGTTATATTAAACAATAAGATAGTTAAAACTATATTATCAATACTAGCAGCAGGTCTTGGACTAGTTATACTGTTTGTAGTTTTAGTTTTAGCTAGAAAAAAAGCTAGAAGAAATAAAAGAAAGCAATTAATGTATAATAAAAGAAAAAATATCTACTCAGGTAAGAATAAAAAGATATATTCAAATAAAAAGAAAAATATTTATTCAAATAAAAAGAGTGCTAAAAGAAGAAGAAGATAAAAAAAAAGAGGCTAAAGCCTCTTTTTTTATTATCCAAATATTTTTTTAGTTAAGCAGTTTCCTGTGCAAGTTGCAGCAACTCCACCTAATGCAGTTTCTCTTAACTCCATAGGAAGACCTCTACCAACTTTGTACATTGCTTCAACAGTTTCATCAAATGGTATTATGTTTAATATTCCTGATAAACAAAGTTCTGCAGATATTAAAGCATTTGCAACACCTATAGCATTTCTTCCTTGACATGGAACTTCAACAAGTCCAGCTATTGGGTCACATACTAATCCCATTACGTTTTGTAAACAGTGAGATGCAGCAGAAACAGCAGCTTCTACACTTCCACCCATTAATTCAACTATACCAGCAGCACTCATTGCAGCAGCAGCACCTGTTTCAGCTTGGCATCCACCTTCAGCACCAGCAACAGTTGCATTTCTAGTTATTATAGCTCCTATAGCTGAAGCTGTGAATAATGCATCTATCATTTCTTCATCACTAAATCCGTACTCTTTACCTATAGTAACTATAGCTCCTGGTAATATACCACAAGAACCAGCTGTTGGTGCAGCAACTATAAGACCCATAGAAGCATTAACTTCCATTGTTCCCATTGCAGCAGCTAAAGCTTTGTTCATTAATCCACCACAAACAGATTTTTGAGTGTTTCTGTGGTTTTCTAATTTCTTAGCTTCTCCACCTATAAGACCTCCAACAGATTTTATATCTTCTGTTACAGCTCTTTCAACACCGTTTTTCATTATATCTAAGCTTATAGCCATTTTTTCTCTTACTTCTTCTTTAGAGATTCCTGTTAATTCAGCTTCTCTCTCTATACATATCTGACTTATAGTCATGTTTAATTCATTACATTTTTCTATTAATTCTGCTCCGCTTGTAAAGTTATATTTCATATTCTGTCACCCTTCCTCATTAATTAGAATTTGTCTAAAACTACAGCCTTAGCTATAACTTCAAATTTTCTTAATTGATCTAATACAACTGTGTCTAAAGCTTCGTCTGTCTCTATAGTAACAAATGTATACTCAGATCCAGCTGGCTTGTTTGTAGACATGTTAGCTATATTTTTATTATTATGAGCAAGAAGTCCAGTTACGAAAGATACAGCTCCTGGTATATCTTTTATCTCAAGTATAACTGCTGGTCTAGATCCATTAAAGTCTAATGGTAATCCATCCATTTCAGTAAGTTTTATGTTTCCTCCACCTATTGAAGCACCTTTTACTTCAGCAGTAGATCCATCTTCTAAAGTCATTTCCATCTTAACAGTGTTAGGATGCTCATTATCTCCTAAATTAGCTTTTATAAATTCAAACTCAACACCGTTTTCTTTAGCTATATCAAAAGAATTTCTTATTCTAGCGTCGTCTGGTTGGAATCCTAACATTCCTCCAACTAATGCCTTATCTGTTCCGTGCCCTTTATATGTCTCAGCGAATGATCCATGTAAATAGAACTTAACACTCTTAACAGGTTGTCCTGCTATTTTTAGTGCCATCTTTCCTAATCTAGCAGCACCTGCAGTATGCGAACTCGATGGACCTATCATGTTTGGTCCTACGACATCAAATACACTATAATCTTTAGCCATTAATAATACCTCTTTTCATTAAATTGTCTTTTTTCTTTTGTGTATGGAAATGATTTCCAATTAGTGTGTAACTTACAAAATGACCATACTCAATGGGCATGGTCATTTTAAAGTCATTTATTATTTTACTATAGCTATAGCTTCTATTTCAACCTTAACATCTCTTGGAAGTCTAGCAACTTCTACACAAGATCTAGCTGGTTTGTTTTCACCGAAGAAAGAAGCGTATACTTCATTTATTTCAGCAAAATCATTCATATCGCTTATAAAAACTGTAGTCTTAACTACATCAGCAAAACTTGCTCCAGATGCAGCTAATATTTCTTTTAAACTTTCTAATGATCTAGCAGCTTGCTCTTTAGCTCCACCTTCTACTATTTCCATAGTTTCTGGGTTAAATGGAACTTGTCCTGATACGAATACCATATTTCCATTTTTTATAGCTTGAGAGTATGGTCCTATTGCTTTAGGAGCCTTTTCAGTATGTATTACTTGTTTCATGTCCAATCTCTCCTTCTCTTATTTAGCTTTGTTTTTATAATATACTTTTTTCAGTAATATTATACTACTAAACCGTACACACTGTATACAATTTTGTAGTAAAAAGTGAAAATTATGTTTATCCCATAAATTTCCACTTTTTATTTATATACCCATTATATCACAAATTAATCTTCTATTACAAATCCTGCTGCTTCCACAGCTTCTTTTATTTGATCTTTATGAGCTTGGTTAAATGTTTCTAATTCTATTTCAAGATATAAACTTCCAAGAGATTCTTTTGGAGGTCTAGTCATATTTGCACTTAATATATTTGCGTTTAATCCACTTATTATTTGAGTTAATTCTGCTAATCCGCCTGGCTTATCTTGTATCTTAGTTTTGAATACGTATCTTCTACCATCTGTAGTTAATGCAGTTCCTATAACTCTGTATAGAGTATTAACATCTACATTTCCTCCTGATATTATACATACAACGTTTTCACCTTTAGCTGGAGTGTATTTTCCACTTAATAAAGCTGCAGTTGATACTGCTCCTGAACCTTCAGATACTAATTTTTGGTTTTCTAATAAGAATAACATAGCTTGAGCTATTTCAGATTCTTCAACAACTATAACTTCATCAACTAAATCTTTTATTATTTCAAAAGTGTGATCTCCAGGAGTTTTAACTGCTATACCGTCTGCTATTGTAGTAGCTTTGAATGCAGTTGTAACATGTCCTTGTTCTATAGATTCTTTCATTGATGGTATATTTGCAGTTTGAACACCTATTACTTTAACGTTTGGATTTAAAGCTTTAGCAGCAGTTGCTATACCAGCTATAATTCCTCCACCACCGATTGGGCATATTATGGTGTCAACTTTATCATTTAATTGTTCGAATACTTCTAAAGCTATTGTTCCTTGTCCAGCCATAACGTATTTGTCATTGAATGGATGTAAGAAAGTTGCTCCAGATTCTTTTTGTATTTCAACAGCTTTTGCATATGCATCATCATATACTAAACCTTCTAATACTACTTCTGCTCCATATCCTTTAGTTGCAGTAACTTTTGCAAGTGGTGCAGTAGCTGGCATTACTATTGTAGCTTTTATTCCGCTTAACTTAGCTCCTAATGCAACCCCTTGTGCATGGTTTCCAGCACTTGATGCTATAACACCGTTTGCCTTCTCTTGCTCAGTTAAACTTGCTATCTTGTTACAAGCCCCTCTTACTTTAAAAGAACCAGTCTTTTGTAAGTTTTCACATTTATAGTATACGTTTGCCCCTGTCTTCTCACTAAGCTTAACGCTTTCTAATAGATCAGTTGTCTTAACTATATCTTTTATAGTTTCTCTAGCATTTTGAACGTCTTGTAATGTAACTCTAGTCATTTTTGTTCACTCCCATAATGTGTATATTTGATTTGTTTATTTATTTGACATCTTTATTGTATATATTTTTCCAACAAAAATCAACAGGAAAACATTTTTTGAAATTTTTCAATTTGTCAAAAAATTTATAAATACATTGATTTTGCTACTTTCCTTTATATTTTCCTAATCAAAAATTTTTAATTTTTTTAAATCATATTTTATTTTTGATCAGTTTTCCACTTTAAAATACAAAAAAAGCCATCTTTTTTAGTTAGATAGCTTACTTTTTTGTTGATTATTTATTCATTTTATTTAATCTATTTTTGGTTTCTAATCTATTTGACCACATCTCTTTTTCAGATGTGTATCCTCTCTTTTTAGCCATGCTTTTAGTATATACTTCTTCATGTAGTAAATTTAGTATATGAAGCGAATCTTTTCCGGCTGATTCCATAGTTGCCCTGCAAGACCCACAGTAAGTTATTATATTTTCTTGAGTACAGTCATTAGCTCTTCTAGTGTAGATTTTTTCATATAGTTCTGGATTTGAGCTACAAACCATACCTCCAACACCGCAGCATCTAGTATTTTCTCTGTTATTTTGCATTTCTTCATACTTATAACCTAATTCTTCTAATATCCATCTAACATTTTCATGATGAGATACTACATTTCTAGTTACACATGAATCGTGAATATTAAATATTACATCCGAATTAATCCCTATTTTTCTTTGATTTTTAGGTATCCCTATTTGTTCTTTCATTAAATCCCAGTAAGATATGACTTTTTTATCAGATGTTTCCTTATACACATTGTAACAAGATGGGCATATTGTAACGATAACATCTGCATTAGTTTCATTTATAGCATCTATAGCCATTTTATTTCTTCTTTTAAAATTTTCTTCTTCTCCAACTAACTTAGTTACTTTACCACAACATTGAAGCAATACACCAACTTCTCCATCTAAAGTATCTCTTAAATGTCTAAATGTTTTTTCTATAACTGATGGGCTATAAGCTGGAACTGTACATCCTGGTACAAATAAGTACTTAGTTTTTTTATTTTCACTTAAAACTGTTGTTGAGTATTCTTTACTACATTCCATTTCCTGAGATTTATCAAATGGTATTAATGAGTCTATAACCTGTTCATTATTATTATCTTCTATATATTGTTCTTTTATAGCTATGAAATTTTCTCTCAAATTTAAATCTTTAGGACACTTTATACTACATTGACTACAATCATTACACGAAAATGCTATCATTTTATCCATATTTTCATAGCCTTCACTCAAATATCTTTTGAATAAAGTCTTTGGACAATCTGTATAATCATTCATCATTATACATTCTTGCATGCATAGTTTGCATGCGCATTGTCTACATCTATTTGCTTCTTTTAAAGCTTCTTCTTTTGTATATCCAAGTGCTACTTCATCAAATGATTTAACTCTCTCCTCTACATTAAGTTCTTCCATAGAATATCTTCTTTCACTAATATTAGACCAGTCAACTTTCCTTTTTAACTTACTTTCATAACTTGAAGTATCTTCTATTTTTCTACCTTCTGTTAATGATTGTTTATTTAAAAATCTTTTTACAGATTCTGCTGCCCTTTTACCTGTTGCCATAGCTTGTATAACTATTACAGACTCTCCAGACGCATCACCTGCTATAAATATTTTTTCATTAGATAATGATTGAAGTGTTAATCTGTCACATTCAAAATTAGTATTAGGTTTTTGAGTTAATATATCTTTTGCAAATTCACCTTCAACTCCTTGTCCTATAGCAAATACTATAGTATCTACTTCTAATTCACATGTTTTATTTTCATCAAACTTAGGGCTAAACATTCCATCTTCATTAAATATAGATAAACACTTTTTAAGTATAACTTTGCTTACTCTATTATTTTCATCAACTATTATTTGTTTTATAGCCTGTCCATGATTAAAGTTTATACCTTCAGCTATAGCTCCTTGTATTTCATGTTTAGAAGACATCATAGTATCAAAGCTATCTTCTAAACATATAGAGTATACTTCTTCAACTTGATTAAGTCTTCTAGAAATTCTAGCACAATCCATAGCTACATCTCCACCACCAACTACTAAAACTTTATTACCAGCTTGTGCTACACTTTTATTAAGTGCAACTTCCTTAGTATATTGTGCTGCTGAGAATATTCCTTTAGCATCACAGTTTATTAAACTTCTATCTACACGTCCTTGATGTTTACCAACTGCAACTATAACACTATCATAAGAATCTACTATTTTTTTAAATTCTATATCTTTTCCAATCTCACAATTCAACTTAAATTCTACTCCAAGTTTATCTAAATAACTTATTTCTTTTTCTAATACATTCCTAGGTAATCTATATTCAGGTATACCTACTGCCATCATCCCACCCCTAACAGGTAGCTTTTCAAATACAGTAACTTTGAATCCTTCTCTTTGAAGTTCAAGTGCCGCTTGAAGCCCTGATGGTCCAGCACCTATAACCGCAACAGTCTTTCCATTAACTTCTTTTGTGCTTATATCCCAATCTTCTGATTTATCAAAGTTGTCTGCTATATATCTTTTTAATGATGCAATAGCCATAGGAGAATTTATTTCATTAACTTTACATTTTTTTTCACAAGGATGAGCACATATTCTACCTAATGTGCCTGGTATAAATAGCTTTTCTCTTATAACTTTTATAGCTTCTAGTCCTCTATCTTCTTTTATTAACCTTACATATTCCTTAACATCTGTATGCATAGGACACGTGGCTACACACCCTGGATCTGCATCTCCCATGCATTCTTCAACTATATTTTTAATATTTTTAATTACATTTTCTTTTAACATTTAAATCCTCCTAAATTAACTTGTTATTATGTCTTGATTCTAAATTTCATTGCAACAAAGACGCATATGCAAAATCAATAACATATACGCCTTAATTTATTTTTAATAAAAAAATTATTTATACATTTTTCTTTTTCTTCAAAGATTTTGGGTCTATTGCAAATATAAATACTCCCGATACAATTATGAATCCCCAAAATCCTAAACTTGGAGTTATTTTATCTCCAAATAATATAGCACTAAAAATTATAGACCAAAGTGCAGCTGTAGAATTTAATGCTGTACCCATTGCAGCCCCTATTAAATCAACAGCCTTGTACCAACAAAGATAAGTAGTTGCTCCAAGTATTGCTATACCTGCATAAGCTACTACAGTACCGCTAGTAATAACATCTGTCACAACTGAGTAACCACCAATAAGAGGTAATACTACTATTCCATATGAAAACATAGATATTAAATATCTTAAACATAAAAACTGCTGAGGTGTTGGCTGAACATCATCTTCCCCTTTTATATGCTTCATTGCGAATCCGATTATTACCCCTTCTAAAGCCCAACCTAAAACTGCTATTCCTGCAAATCCGATTCCCATAAAAAATGTATCTGGTGCATTTCCTGATGGTTTAAATCCTAGCATAAATGATCCTAGTAAACTTACACCTATACCAATTATTGCTCTTAAAGATAATTTTTCTTTAAGTATAAAGTATGAAAGTATAGCTCCAATACCTGGGTAGATAACAGATATACTTGATGCATAAGGTGCAGTTGCATATTTTATACCTAATAAATACGCACTCATTCCTATAGGAGCTCCAACTATTGCAGCAAGCGCTGTTGCTTTACCTTTTTTTGTTTTTAAAAGTCCAAATACAGGTATTAGCTGTTTACTAAATAATAAAACTAATGCAATCCACATAAAACAAAAACTATCATGGAAAAATGCTGACACAAGTGGCGAAAGCTCAAATGTTGTAAATATACTACTTCCTCCAACTTTTCCCATTAAAACTGAATCTAGTCCCCACGCAAGACCTACTGTGATTCCTAGTAATAATCCTTTTTTCATATTTTTATTGTTTTCCATAATGCCAATTCCTTTCTTAATAAATAGTAGTATCTTTTTAATTTCTTATTTTACTTGTTTTAAATTTAACACTTTTATTTATAATTTCTTAATATTTTATATAAGCAATTACCATGCCAATTATTTTCATCTTCGTTAGTTAAGTATCTATCTATCTTTTAAATACAGTGTAAATATTTTCACTCTTATTTTTGTTAATTTTAAAAACACAAAAGTGTAATTATTAATTACACTGTAATCATTAGTTACACTTTTATTTAATATGTTTAAATGTATTTCGTTAATTTAATTTCAAATAAAACTATATATTTTATAAATACTACTTATATGTTAAAATATTTAACATCATTGTATTTATTTAAGTTGAAAGGACTTGATATTAATGAGCAATTACGAAATTAATAAAAAAAATTATACCTTTGACGATATAATTGGTGAAAGTGAACAAATAAAAAAAGTTATAGCTGAGTGTAAATCTATATCAAACAGTCCCTCTACAGTTTTACTACTTGGTGAAAGCGGATGTGGAAAAGAATTGTTAGCTCAAGCTATTCATAGTAACAGTGATAGAAAAGATGGTCCTTTCATAGCTGTTAACTGTGGGGCTATTCCTAGTAATTTAATAGAAAGTGAATTATTCGGATATGAAGGTGGCTCTTTTACAGGCTCTAATAAAAAAGGAAGTTTAGGAAAATTTGAACTTGCTAATAACGGAACAATATTTTTAGATGAAATAGGCGAAATGCCTATAGAAATGCAAGTTACTTTGCTTAGAGTCTTACAAGAAGGTGTTATAACAAAAATAGGTGGAAAAGATATGGTGCCTGTTAATGTTCGAGTTATAGCAGCTACTAATAAAGATCTTAAACAAGAAATTAAAAATCATAGATTTAGGAGTGATCTATATTATAGACTAAATGTATTACCTATAAAAGTACCTCCTTTAAAAAATAGAATTGGAGATGTTCCAATACTTTTAGACTATTTTTTAGAAATAAAAAGTAAAAAATTAAATAAGCCTATCCCTAAAATATCTAAGTCTTTATTTAAAAGAATGATATCTTATTGTTGGCCTGGAAACATACGAGAATTAGAAAATTTCGTTGAAAATATAGTAGCTTTAAATGGTTCTACAACATGTGAAATTGATTTAGATGAATGTCATTGCTTAACTCATGATAATCTAGGTAATCCAATAAAATCTTCAAATTCTGAAGATGCATTTACTTTGTGTGAAGAAAATGATAATACAATTATTCCTCTATTAATACTAGAACAAATTGAAATTAAAAAAGCTATCAGAATATGTAATGGAAATATAAGCCAGGCCGCTAATAAACTTGGTATAAGTAGAAATGCGCTTTATAACAAAATGAAAAGATACGATATTCATAATATATAATTACAAAACAAAAGAAGGTCTTAATTAAGACCTTCTTTTATTATTATTTAACAACTATATTAACAAGTTTTTTAGGAACAGCGACTACTTTAACTATAGTCTTTCCTTCAACTAAAGCTTTTATCTTTTCATCATTCATTGCAGCTTCTTGCATATCTTCTCTTGATATATTAGCAGCTACACTTAATTTACCTCTTACTTTACCATTTACTTGAACTACAACTTCAACTTCATCCTTAACTAAAGCAGATTCATCAAATGTTGGCCAAGCTATATCAAATATACTTCCATCTTTACCTATCATAGTCCATAATTCTTCACCTATATGAGGAGCAAAAGGAGCAATGATTGTAACTATAGTTTCTATAGCTTCTTTTATAACTGCATCATTTCTAGTTTCTAACTCTTTGTATTTGTACATTTCGTTTATTAATTCCATTAATGCAGATATAGCAGTATTGAAACCAAATTTCTCATTTAAATCTTCAGTTACTTTCTTTAAAGTAGCATTTATAGTAAATCTCATAGCCTTGTCTTCTTTAGTTAATTCACCCATAGTAGAATCTGATTTAACCTTGTCAGCTAATTCATCAACTAATCTATAAACTCTATTTAAGAATCTAAAGCATCCTTCAACACCTTGCTCTGACCACTCTAAATCTCTTTCTGGTGGTGCTGCAAATAATACGAATAATCTAGCAGTATCTGCTCCATACTCATCTATTATTTCAAGTGGAGATACAACATTTCCTTTAGACTTACTCATCTTAGTTCCATCTTTTAAAACCATACCTTGAGTTAATAAGTTTTTGAATGGTTCTTTAAAATCTAACATTCCCATTTCATTGAATGCTTTAACAAAGAATCTAGCATAAAGTAAATGCATTATAGCGTGCTCTACTCCACCTATATATTGATCAACTGGCATCCAATTATTAACTGCATCTTTACTAAATGGCTCATTAGTATTTTGAGCATCTATATATCTTAAGAAATACCAAGAAGAATCAACAAAAGTATCCATTGTATCTACTTCTCTTCTAGCTGGCTTTCCACAACATGGGCAAGTAGCATTCATAAACTCTTTTGAAGTAGTAAGTGGTGATTCACCTTTACCTGTAAACTCTATATCAGTTGGTAATAATACCGGTAAGTTTTCTTTCTTCTCAGGTACTAATCCACACTCATCACAGTATACTACAGGTATTGGACATCCCCAATATCTTTGTCTAGAAAGTAACCAGTCTCTTAATCTATAGTTAACTGTTTTCTTTCCTCTTCCCATTTCTTCTATTTTCTCTATTATTGCATCAAATGCGTTTGAAGCTTCCATTCCGTCAAACTCACCAGAGTTTACCATTATGTTATCTTCATTTATAACTTCAACTACGTTTAAGTTATATTTAGCTGCAAATTCAGCATCTCTTTCGTCATGAGCTGGAACTGCCATAACCGCACCTGTTCCATAATCAACTAATACATAGTTTGCTATCCATAACTCAACTTTTTCTCCATTTAATGGATTTATAACATGCTTTCCTATGAACATTCCTTCTTTTTCTAAGTCGCTTGAAGTTCTTTCTATTTCAGTCATAGTATACATTTTAGTTATAAACTTCTCTACAGCTTCTTCATACTCTGTTCCAGCAACTAATTCTTTAACTAAATCATGTTCTGGAGCTAAAACCATATATGAAACTCCATGTACTGTATCTGGTCTAGTTGTAAATACTGTTACTGATTTATCACTTCCATCTATATCGAAAGTTATTTCAGCTCCTGTACTTTTTCCTATCCAGTTTCTTTGCATTGTTTTAACTTTGTCTGGCCATCCAGGTAAAGTATCTAAATCTTGAAGTAATTCTTCTGCAAAGTGAGTAGTTTTAAAATACCATTGCTCTAAGTCTTTTTTAACTACTACTGAATCACATCTTTCACATTCACCTTGAACAACTTGCTCATTTGCTAAAACTGTTTCACAAGATGGACACCAGTTAACAAAAGATTTTTTCTTGTATGCTAATCCATGTTCTAAGAACTTTAAGAATATTTCTTGAGTAAACTTGTAGTACTCTGGAGTAGATGTTGCTATTTCTCTATCCCAATCATAGCTAAGTCCTAATAATTTTAATTGCCCCTTCATGTCTTCTATGTTTTCCATAGTCCACTTGTGAGGATGTATCCCATGCTTTATAGCTGCATTTTCTGCTGGAAGTCCGAATGAATCCCATCCCATTGGATGAAGAACATTATATCCTTGCATTTTTTTAAATCTAGCTATAACATCACCTATAGAATAGTTTCTAACGTGTCCCATGTGTATTTTTCCTGATGGGTATGGTAGCATTTCTAGTGTGTAGTATTTTGGTTTTGTTGTGTCATTAGTATCAGTTTTGTATTGATCATTTTGATCCCAAGTTTTTTGCCATTTAGCTTCAACTTCATTTGGTTTATAAACGTTCATTGTTTACCTCCTATTTTTTGTTTCGTGTAGGTCGCTCGTCATTGTATTATTTGTTTCCGTTGCTCAAAGCACTAAAAAGATGTGCTTTAAGTGTTTCGTCAACAAACAACACAACAACTTCGCTAACCGATATACACGTATAAAAAAATCCCCGTCACTAAACATTGCTGTTTAGGGACGAGGATATTACTCGCGGTACCACCCTAATTGGTTATTTATATAAAATAACCCTCTTGGAATAGTTTTTATACCAACTACGGTTAATAGATTTTATCTAGCAAGTTCAAATTAATTTTATACTAGTTCTCACCATCCACTAGCTCTCTGAAATCAAAATTTAATTTTACTACTCTAGTCTATTTTAATTTTTAGTTATAATGTTAAATTATATAATTATTATGCTAATGTGTCAACATCAACATTTGGAGCATCTTTCCACATTTTCTCTAGGTTATAGTATGCTCTATTTTCTTCATTAAATACGTGAACCATTACATCACCAAAATCTAGTAATATCCACTCTTGAGTCTCGTATCCTTCTTTACCTCTTGATTCTATTCCTAACTTAGTAAGTTCATCTTCTATATTATCAGCTATAGCCTTTACTTGTCTTGTAGATCCAGCTGTTGCTATTACAAAGTAATCACATAAGCTTGATACTGCTCCTACATTTATTATAGATATATCTTTACCTAATTTATCGTCCATAGCATCATATATAACTTTAACCATTTGTTCTACTGTTGTCATGTTAAATTCCTACCTTCCTTATTTTTCACGTTTTTATATTATACCACAAAAAAGCTTGCTTCTAATATTAATTTATATCATTAGTATTAACTTATTAACTAAAATATTTCACTTTTAATACATAATAATTTATATTTATTGTAAATCTCATTTTTAATAGCTTAATTTTAATTAAAAAACTAATTAGTTTAATATAATAGTATATTACTATTTGTTTTAATATGTTGTGCTTTATTTTATAAATATTTTTATTTTATATTTTTCAAAATATAATTTCTAGCTTCTACTGTTCTTGGATGTATTATTTGTTTTCTATCTATCACTAATTTTATAGTGTTGTCAAAAGATTTTAAAAGTGCCTCATCCATTTTTTTATTATAAGCTAATTCTCTTAACTCTTCTACTCCTGGATATTTTCTATTCTCTTCTATTAAGTCAGCTATGTATATTATTTTTTCTAGCATATCCATATTAGCCTTACCTGTTGTATGATATCTTACTGATGTTATTATATCTATATCATCTATATCAAATTCATGTCTAACAATAACTGAACCTATCATACTGTGAGAAAGTGCTAAGTTATCTTTTTCATATTCATCTAAGTAAATTTGATACTTATCTACAAAATATTGAACTTGTTCATGATTTAAGTATTTTGCACAATCATGAAGTATACCAGCTAAGTATGCTTTTTCTTTGTCATATCCATAGATTTCACTTAGTTTAACCGCGCAATTAGCCACGCCTTGCGAATGTAGCATTCTATTTTTAGGCAACATTTTATTTAACTCAACTATTATATCTTTCAAATCCAACTTACTCATCTCCATTTGTATATATTTTTTTTTCATATATATAAGCTTCCACATCTTCAGGTATTAAATATTTTATAGATTTACCTTCATTTATATGTTCTCTTATATATGTGGATGATATATCCAATGACGGAACATTTACAGATCTTATTTTAGCACCATATTTCACTTTTAAACTTTCTATTTTTTCTTTAGCTTCATTAGTGCTTATCCCCGGTCTATTCGCAGCTATAAATGTAGCTAGTTCAAAATTTTGTCCAACATTTCTCCAGGTTTCCATATCACAAATTGTATCAGCTCCAGTAATAAAATAGATATTAGCATTTTTATATATTTTATGTAATTCATTTAATGTATCTATAGTATAAGTCCTAGTATTTCTATTTATTTCAATATCTGAAACTACAAAATTATCATTATTGTTAGTTGCTAATAATACCATATTATATCTATCTTTTTTGTCTGTTCTTAATTTTGATTTATGAGGTGGGTTACCTGTTGGTATAAAAAGTATTTTATCAAGATTATAAGTTTCTCTTATATATTCTGCTGTTGCTAAATGTGCGTAGTGTATAGGATCGAAAGTTCCTCCCATTATCCCTATGTTAATTTTCTCATTTCCCGTTTTATGAAAATTTGATTTTATGTTGTTTTTATTCTTAGCTTTTAAAACTAATTCATCAATTCTCATTCATTATCTCCTTTTGTCCTTTATATTTCTATTGTATCATTAATTTTTGTTTATTAGATACACTTATTCTACATTTTACTGTATAATTTTGTACATATTTAGAAATATTTTTCATATGAAACTTTTTAAAATAAAGGAGGATATTTATGCCTACAATCACCAAGATAGAAGTTCAACAAAAAAATGAAGACAGAGTTAATATATATTTAGATGAACAATTTTTTATGGGTATTTATGCAGAATTAGTTTATACTTTAAACCTAAAAAAAGGGATGGAAATAGATGAGTCTGTTCTACGAGGTTTACTTAGAGATGAAATGTATATAAAAGCTAAAAATAAAGCTTTAACAATACTTTCTAAAGCACCTCAATCTGAAAAAAATATAATAAAGAAATTATCTAATGACTTTGAAGAAGATGTTATTGAAGATGTGCTTGTATTTTTAAGAAAATATAATTTTGTAAATGATGAAGATCTAGCTCAAAGAATAACTAATACAAACTTAAAAGTAAATAAATGTGGTAAAAATAGAATTAAGCAAAATTTATATAATAAAGGTATAGATAGAAGTACTATAGATTCTGTAGTTTCTGATATCGATTCTGATGTTGAGTTTGAAAATGCTATGCATTTAGCTAAAAAAAGATATGAACGCGTTAAAAATGAAGATAGAAATAAGATATACCAAAAAATTTCTCAACATCTAGCTTATAAAGGTTTTGATTACAGTGTTATTAAAAGAGTTTTATCTCAGCTATTAAATGTAGATGAATCTGAGTATTAAAAAATAGTATTTAAAGCAAGCTAGCGAAGGGTTAATATATAAGTTTTGCTCCATGAAAGCATATTTTCCGCTTTCATGGAGCAAAACTTATATATTAACTCTTAGCGTCCCTTGTATAAAACCCAATTTACTTATTCACTGTACCTAACTCTATCAATTAATGACTCTTTATTAAAATGCTTGCTTATTAAATAAGTTAAGGTTAATTGAGCAATAATTATGCATACAGTCATAATAACTATTTGAACTAAAGGGAATGTATATGATGCATAAGATCCCCCAAATCTTCTAAATACTTGAACTGCAATATATCCTAATCCACTACCTAACGTTAAAGATGTAAATAACATAGTTCCTGTATAAAACATAGCTTCTGTATTTAACATCTTAATTAATTGCTCATCAGTTAAACCTATTGCTTGTAACATACCTAGTTCTTTCTTTCTAGTAATTATACTTGTAACCATAGAATTTATTAAATTCATAAAACCAATTACCCCTATAATGGAAACTAAACTATATCCCATTACCTTGGTAGATTTTAGCTGTAATTCAAAAGATTTTATATTTTCATCTATAAAACTAGCCCTCATATAATCATTAGATTTATCTAAATTTTCAATTCCCTCTTTTACACTTTCATATTTATTTTCATCTACATACATACCTACACCTGTTGTTACATCAGTATTTAATATTTTATTAAATGAATCGGCATGCATAGCAAACGTTCCAGACCCTAAACTGATAGCTTGTACTTTAAACTCTTTTTCTATTTTCTTATCTCCATCGTATAAAACTAAAGTTACTTTATCTCCAGCATTTATACCCAATTCTTTTGCTAACTCAGGATAATTCAAAATAATTTCTTCACCTGATTTTAATTTTTCTAAGTCAATTTTTCCTTCTTCTAAATATAGCTCTAAGTTTTCTAAATCATTTTCATCAATACTAGCTAAATTACAATATTTCTCTTCTGTCTTATATCCTTTTAACTCAGCCTTTACACTGTAATTCCTATCTATCGCCCTAACTCCATCAATATTTATAATCTGATTTCTAAAATTTTCTCCTAATGGATTTTTAATTTGTATCATATTTAACTCAGTGCTTGGACTATCATCTTCTCCCCAAGTGTATCCATCTAAAGATATGTGAATATCTTGTGGAAAATGTACTCTAGCTCTTTTTTCTGCATCTATACTATTCATGACACTTGCCATAACAATAAATATTATCCCACTTAATGATAATGATATTATAGTTACATAAGTACGCTTTTTATTTCTGTGTAGGTTTGCATTTGAAAGTTTTTTCACATTTATACTTTCATATCCTTTTCTAGTTTTCTCATTATTTTTATCTTCTCCATTGTATCTAATTGCATCTATTATAGATACTTTAGATGCTACCTTCATAGGCTTTAATAATGATATAAATACAGTTAAAAAGCTTACTGCCATAACTAATATTGCTATTTGTAGCTTTGATACACTTGTATAACTTACAAGTAATTTACCTATTATAAATGTATTTATTGTATATCCTAACAAAACTCCCATAGGTATAGCTATTAAAGATAAAAATATACCTTCTTTAAGTACTATAGATTTTATTTGTTTCTTAGTTGCTCCTATAGCTCTAAGTTTGCCAAATTCTTGTACTTTCGTTACTATTGATAAATAAAATATATTATAAATTACTAATATACTAGACAATATAACCACTATGCTTATTATAACTCCCCACATTATAACTTCTGAATCTGGTTTTAATGTATTTATATAATCTTCATTTATAATAACTCTTCCTTTAGGTATTTCTAAATCATTAGCTATTTCTGCAATTTTGACTTTTATCTCTTCTCCTGATAAACTATCTGCATCTCTAATTGTAATAAGTGCGTTAAAATTCTCTTTATCCATATCTTTAGTTTCTATCATATATTCATTAGAAACTGCTCCTGCAAATATCTTTTTAAGTCTACCCATTTCAGTAGCTTCCATTACTCCAGTTAATATAAATTCTTCATTTACTATTTCACGATTTGAGTAATCTTCATACTCAAATACTATTTTTTGACCTACATCTTTACTGTATCCTAATTTTTTTAAAGCTAATTCATCTAACATTATTTCATTTTTTTTAATAGGTGCTCTACCTTTTATTATATTTGTTTGACTAAAGCTTTGAGCAATATCATCTATATATGATATTGCTATCTTTGTTTCATCATCATATTTTTTAACACCTATTCCATTTATCCTACCTATATTTTCAATATCTGCATGTGCTTTTATCTCTTCTATATTTTTTTCATTCATATTACTATAAATAGCATGTTGAGTTCCTGAATCTTTTCTAACTCTTTCTTTATTAGATGCATTCCAATCAACACATACCATCCCAACTGTTGCTAATAAAGTGGTAGATAATAATATTGTTATTATAATCAATATGCATTTAGATTTATTTTGTTTTAAATTATTTTTAGCAATTTTAGTGGTATTAATCATTTACTACACCACCTTTTATTACCTTACCATCTTCAATATATATTACTCTATCTGCCATTTGAGCTATAGCTTCATCATGAGTTATCATAACTAGTGTTTGATTATATTTTTTTATCATAGATTTTAATAAACTCATAACTTCATCCGAAGTTTTAGAATCTAAGTTTCCAGTTGGTTCATCTGCTAATATTATTGAGGGTCTACTAACCAAAGCTCTTGCTATTGCCACTCTTTGTTGTTGACCTCCTGATAATGTATTAGGTAGTGACTCCTTCTTCATTTCTAATCCTAAAGTATTTACAACGTCATTTACAAAATCTTTATCTACAACTTTATTGTCAAGTCCTATTGGTAAAACTATATTTTCCCAAACATTAAGCGATGGTATTAAATTATAATATTGAAATATAAATCCTATTTTTCTTCTTCTAAATATAGCAAGTTGCTCATCCTTTAGTGAAAATATATCTTTGCTATCTATAATTACCTTACCTTCTGTTGGTCTATCTAGTCCCCCTATCATATGTAATAAAGTACTTTTACCTGAGCCTGATTTTCCAACTATAGCTACAAATTCCCCTTCTTTAATGTCTATATCTGTGTTATCTATTGCCTTTACTAAATTTTCATTTTTTCCATAATATTTCTTTAAGCTCTTTGTTTTTAATATACTCATCTCTCATTTCTCCCTATTTCTTATTTATACTTTAATAATAAGATGTAAGCCTTACAAAACACTTTCATATGCGCTTACAATTTTGTAAGAAATAAAGAAAATTTACTTCCATCACCTTTCCTTGAATCTACAACTATATTCCCCCCTTGGCTTTCTATTATTTTTCTACTTAAATAAAGTCCTACTCCAGAACCTTCAATTTCTTCAACTTCTTCACTTCTATAAAATCTTTTAAATATATTATTGAACTCATTTTTATCTATCCCTATCCCGTTATCGTGAATATTTATCTTCACAAAATTAATAGTATCTTCTACAGAAATATTTACTTTACCATTTTCATTAGTATATTTAACTGCGTTTTCTAAAATATTGAATATACTTTCTTCTGTCCATTTAGAGTCATGTGGTATTATTTTTTCTTCAAAATTTTCAACATCAATCTTTATATTTTTCAAACCAGCTTTAACTTTCACACTGTTTATAGCCTTAGTCAAAGTTTCTTTTATGCATTTATTTTCCTTTTTAATACTTATCATCTTAGCTTCTAATCTAGATATATTTACCAACGAATCTATAAGATTATGTAATTTGTTTATAGACATTTCATTTGTTTGTAAAAATTCTATTTTATCTTCTTCATCAAGTTCTTCTTCAAGTAACAATGAATTGTATAATTTTAGAGATGCTAATGGGGTTTTTAACTGATGAGATATATCTGTAACTAATTCCTTTATACTTTCTTTTTCTTTGTCTAATGTACTTACTTTTAAGTTTAAACTTCTTGATAATTTATTTAAATCTGAGTAAATCCTATTAAATATACCTTCTTCTTTAAAATCATCTTCTACTATATATTTATTGTGTATTATATTGCCAATATCTCTATTTATATTTTCTAGCCTTCTAAATACATATTTCACCAAATTAGAAACTATGCATATTATAACTCCTATTAATATTACAAAAACAATCAAATTATTTACCAGGAAATATTTTAAATGTTGTTGAAAATTTATATTCCTGTTCATATCATATTCTTCACTATATCCAAACTTATTTAAAATTTTGTTTCCTAAGTCTTCATATTCATCATTTTCACTATATATAGAATTGACTATGTCAACTTCACTTTCTGGATATTTACTAACTAATACTCCTATTAACCGTTCATTTATATTATTTTGTTCTAAATATATACCTTTTAAGTTCTTATATTGAAATATAGTAAAGAAAGAAAAAATAAAAACCACGCTTATTACACTAACAATAACTATCTTACTTAATACAGGTTCCTCTTTTAAAATACTTATCATTTCTTAATACACCTCTTTTCAAAGGTATATCCTAATCCTCTAATATTTTTTATAAATTCAGGTTCGGATGGATTTTCTTCTACTTTTTGTCTTAATCTTCTAATGTTAACTGCTACTGTGTTTTCATCAACAAAGTTTCCATCAATATCCCAAAGAGCTTCTATTAATTGCTCCTTTGTAACTATTTGACAAGAATTTTCCATTAAGTATTTAAGTAATTTGCCTTCCGTTTTACTAAGTACTGTTTCGTTACCCCCCTTAGTGATTTTGCTGTCTACATAATTAAAACTTAAATCACTACAACTAATTAAATTTTCACTTTCTATATTCCCAATTCTTTTCATAATTGCATTTATCTTAGATATTAATATAATCAAACTAAAGGGTTTAGTTATATAATCATCTGCTCCCACATCATATCCTGTAACTATATCCACTTCTTGATCTAGTGCAGTTAACATTATTATATGTACATTACTTATAGTTCTTATATACTCACAAAATTCAAATCCATCTCCATCAGGAAGACCTATATCTGATATTATTAAGTCTATTTTGTTTTCTATAAACAATTTTTTTGCCTGTTTTATATTAAAAGCAGTATGAACTTTATATCCTTCTTTTTTTAACTTAAAGCTTATTCCCCTATTTAAAGATTTATCATCTTCTATAAGTAGTATTTCCCCCATAAATGCCTCCATTAACTTATTTTATTATGTATATTCTACTATGATATCATTTTTTATAAACCTTATAAATCTCAATTTTGAATCTAACTTAAATAAAATATTTATTTAAGTTAGATTCAGCAACTTTTCTTATTGCTAAAAAAGCACCTCAAAATAATTTTTTAAAATTACTTTAAGGTGCTTATATTTAGTTTGCTCTAGTCAATTTAACTTTATTTTTTTTGCCTATAACTATAGGAACTTTCTCTATTTCAACAATACTAGTATCTATTCCAAACCATTTTTCTGGTGACACTGTTATTTTCTTCATAAATACTTTAAAACTCATTATAAGATTGTCCCATTTCGAAAGATTACTTTCATTAGATAATATTTCTTCTAATATTACAAATCTAAAATCACCTACATTTTTATCACAACTATTATTTATCATGTAGTCCTTAGGAGTGAAATCTAATTCCCCTGTAGCTATTAAATCTTGAATTACTTCACGTAAAAATACATTTACCTTTTGGCTTACCCTAAATCCTAGTTCAAACTCTATACTAAATATTTTATTTGGTTTTATTGTGTATACCTTATAACTCATTGTATATGGTTCGTCAGTTACTTTAACATGTATGAACCAATAATATTTTGAGCGTTTTGGTCTTTTATTAAATATAGAATGTAGTATTTTATTTTCAACATACTTTCTATTATTTGATTGAGTTAAATATACTGTGTGTGTTGAATATATAGGTAATTCAGTGTCTTCTTCTATAGCTTTAAATTTATCTATATAATCTGATATTTTACTATATTGATTATATTTTTGTTTTATATGTGCTCCATGAATCCATGTGTACATAATAAATATTATTAGTAATCCTATCATTAATGTTATATATCCACCTCTGAAGAATTTAAATAAATTTGCATATAAAAAGCTTAATTCTATACTTCCAAAAACAATTAAAACAACTATACCTAAGATAGGTTTTCTTCTATTATACTTTTCATATTGTGATAACAATATAGTTGTCATAAGCATAGTTACAGTAATTGCTAATCCATATGCAGCTTCCATGTTTTCAGATTTTTTAAAATATAAAACTAGTAATATACATCCAATCCCTAAAATATAATTTATTGCTGGTATATATATCTGCCCTTTTTCTTCATTTGGATATCTAACTTTAAGTCTTGGAAATAAATTCAATTTTATAGCTTCTGATATCAACGTAAATGATCCAGAAATAAGAGCTTGACTGGCTATAATAGCTGCCATCGTTGCAATTACTACTCCTGGTATAACAAACCATTTTGGCATTATTAAGAAAAATGGATTATCATTTATAACTTCTCCATTTCTTGAAATAAGCCACGCTCCTTGACCCAGATAGTTAAGCACTAAGCATATTTTTACAAATACCCAAGTATAATAAATATTTTTTCTTCCACAATGCCCTAAGTCAGAGTATAGTGCCTCAGCTCCTGTTGTACAAAGGAAAACAGCACCTAAAATATAAGAACTTTCAGGACTTGTAATTAATAAATTTATTGCATAATAAGGATTTATTGCTTTAATTATTTGAGGATATGCTGTTATTTGTGATACTCCAAGTATAGCTAACATAGAAAACCAAATAAACATCATAGGCCCAAATAATCTACCAATTTTGGTAGTCCCAAATTTTTGGAAAGAAAATAAAAATATTAGTATGCATATAACTAATATTATTACCATTTTTGTACTCAATGGAAATATTAAATTTAATCCTTCTATAGATGATGTAACTGTAACTGGTGGTGTTATCATTCCATCTGCTAAAAGAGCTGCTCCACCTATAACTGCTGGTACTATTAACCACTTAGCTCTTTTTCTTACTAATGTATATAAAGAAAATATTCCACCTTCTCCATTATTATCAGCTTTAAGTGTTAGTATTACATACTTTATAGTTGTCTGAAGCGTTAGTGTCCAAAAAACAAGTGATACTCCTCCTAATACTAAATCAGTAGACGCGCGACCTCCATTTGTTGCTAATATTGCTTTCATAACATAAAGCGGGGAGGTACCTATATCTCCATATACAATTCCTAATGCTACTAATAATGATGCCACACTTATTTTTTTACTACTACTCATGATGAGGTCCCTTTCTTACTAAAATAATTAATATTTCTAAATTATATTGATTATAGACTATAATGTCTAACCTCATATAATCCAATTTATACTGTTATTTATCTAAATAAGATTATATTATTTGTTAATATGTATATTATTGTTGTATTTCATTATTATTCCAATTTATTTTTTGAATATCTATTAAACAAAAAGACCCTAGGTTTTAAAATTTACCTAGGGTCTTTTTTATTTATTTTTATCGCAATAAATATTCATTGCATCACTTAGAAATTGAGCTAGCCCTTCACCATATTCATCTATATTTTTAGCAAATCTTTCATCTGCAACATACATAAGTGATAAACCTCTAAATATTTCTATCTTACAATCGTAAAAATTATTAGTTATATGATCTCTCCAGTTTTGAACTAATTTTTGAACTTCTTTATCACCAGGATCTTTATCCATCAATTTACTTAATTGCAAATAAATATTGTTAGCTTCTTTTGAAATATTCTCCCAATCACTTTTAACATAGCTAGCAGTTTTTTCATTACATTCTTTATAAGCACCACTGTCTCCATATCTTTTTTTCGTTTCTTCATCATACTTTTCTTTATGTGATTTAATTTGTTCATAATTAAATCCTTCAAAATTTTCTTTGCTCATCTTCTCATTCCCTCCCATATTATCTACAACTTCATCTATAGATGTTATTATTTTTTCCATTCTATTTTTCTTCTTAACTATTAATTCTCTTTGTAATTTTAAAGCTTTTTCTCTATCAAAGTCTTCATCATCTAATATATTTTTTATATCTTTAAGTGAAAACTCTAATTCTTTAAATATTAATATTTGATATAACCTTTTAATATCTTCTTCACTATATAATCTATAATTTTTTTCAGTTTTTTTACTAGGAACCAAAATACCAATCTTATCATAGTGATGAAGCATTCTAATACTTATACCACTTAATTTAGAAACTTCATTTACTTTATACATATCTACCTCCTAAAATAATACTAAACTATTACATAGTGTGAGAGTCAATACACTTTTTATTTTTTATAAAAAAAGAAGTTACTAATATAGTAACTTCTTATAATTTATTATTTAGATACATTTCCAGCTACGTTTAATATATCCCAAGTTCTAGCAAACGGTGGTGCATAACATAAGTCTAGCATACCTAATTGACTAGTAGTTAACTTTCCAAATACACAAGCTGCTATCACGTTAGTTCTTTGAACAGCGTCTTTAAACCCTGCAACCTGTCCTCCTAATATAACCTTAGTGTTTGCATCGTAAACAAGCTTTACATACATTTTGTTTCTTCCTGGATAATAATTAGTTTGATTGAAATCTGATATAAACTTAGCTTTAACTTCTATTCCTAATTTTTCAGCTTGAGCTTCTGTAATTCCAGTTGCCGCAGCTTCCATATCCATAACTTTTATACAACTTGAACCTAATGACCCTTGGAAACTATTATTAGCTCCTGCTAAATTTTCTCCAACTATTCTTCCTAGTTTATTAGCTCCTGTAGCAAGTGGTACATATGAATCTTGGCCTGTCACTATATTGTGTATAGTAGCACAATCTCCAGCTGCATATATATCATCTATTGAAGTTTTACCAAAATCATCAACTATTATAGCTCCATTTGGCAACATATTTATTTTAGTATCTTTTAAGAATGATGTGTTTGGTCTAACCCCAGTAGCTACTATAACCAAATCAACTTCATATTCACCTTTATTAGTTATAACTTTTTCTACCTTAGTTTCTCCAACTAATTCATTAACTATTTCTTCTAAGTGTAAATCAACATCATGATTTCTTATTTCTTCTTCTAATACATCAGTTATTTCTTTATCGAAAACTTGTGGTAATATCCTATCTTCTAATTGAAATACAACTACATCTTTTCCTAACTTTTTAGCAGCCTCTACAGCTTCAAGACCTATAAACCCAGCACCTATTATAGCTACCTTTTTTACATCTTCTTTATTCATTAATTCTTTTACTCTTACTCCATCTTCTAAACTTTTTAATGTCGATACATTTTCAAGTTTAACATTTTTAATTGGAGGTATTATACTACTTGCTCCAGTAGCAATCATTAATTTATCATAAGAGTCTACAAATATATCTCCTGTAGCTACGTTTTTAACATTTAACTTTCTAGATTCTGTATCAACAGAAACTACTTCATGGAATATATTTAAATCTATTCCACTTTCTCTAAACTTTTCAGGTGCTCTAGCAATCATATTTTTAGGATCATCAAAGAATCCCCCAACAAAATAAGGAAGCCCACATGCTCCAAATGATACTACATCTGTTTTTTCATAAACTACAACTTCATAATCTGGTTTACTTCTTTTTAGTTTAGCAGCAGCACTCATACCTGCAGCTACCCCGCCGATTATTATAACTCTCATGTCTTTTCTCCTTAATAGTACTTTGTATAAATTTTATAATTTTCAATATAAAAATAATTCCACCCTAGTATATCGTTTACCCATTACTGAAAATATCTTAACATATTTTAATTGTTTTTTCTACATTTTTTGAAATTTTAAAATATTAAGTAAATAATAGTTTATTTAGTTTTAATTAAAATAAAAAAAGATGCCTTCAAATATTTCTAGGCATCTAATTATATAATTATCTAGCAGATCTCTTAGTTGGTTTCCCTTTTTTAGTTAAAGTTACTTTTTCATTTACTTTTTTAGCCTTAGCTTGCTCATGGCCTGGGAATATTATCTTTGGATCTTCGTCATTTTTCTTATATATAGTAAATTTAAATCCTATAGCTTGAACGAATTCCGCTCTTATAGCTTCACATATAGCATTTGCAGTTTCTTTTGTATCTAATCCTGCATTTTCTAATATTGAAACCTTAACTATTTCTCTAGATTTTAACATACCTTCTAATTGCTCTAAGAAACTTTCAGTAACACCTTCTTTACCTATTTGAGTTATAGGTTTTAAAGTGTTAGCTACAGATCTTAAATATGCTCTTTGCTTTCCTTTTAACATGTGTACACCTCTTTACGTCTTTAATTAATTTTAGTTATAGAACTCGAATTCTATATCGTATATCTTAACAGTATCTCCATCTTCTATGCCCATTTCTCTTAGTTTATCAAACACACCTTGAGATTCCATAGATTTTTGGAAGAACTGAACTGATTCCATATCTTCAAAGTTAACAGAGTACATTATTCTTCTTAGTGCTTTACCAGTAACAACAAATACTCCATCTTCTATTTCTACTTGTAGTCCTTCTTCAGTATCTTGAACTAATTCAGGTCTATACATTTCTTCTTCTGATACTAACTCTATGTCTTCAACTTCTTTTAATAATTGAGAAACATAAGCTATAACATCATCAATACCTTCTCTTGTTGCAGCAGACATTTTAAATACTTTGTATCCTCTTGACTCTAATTCATTTTTAAAGTCTTCAAAGTTACTAGCATCTTCCATTATATCTATCTTATTAGCAACAACAACTTGTGGTCTACTTGATAATTTTTCATTGTATAATTTTAACTCATCATTTATCTTATCAAAGTCTTCTAGAGCATCTCTACCCTCTATACCTGATATATCAACTACATGTATTAATACTTTTGTTCTTTCAACATGTCTTAAGAAGTCATGTCCTAAACCGATACCTTCAGCAGCACCTTCTATAAGTCCTGGTATATCAGCAAGTACAAAACTATCTCCAAACTTAGTTTGAACAACACCTAAGTTAGGTGTTAAAGTTGTGAAATGATAGTTAGCTATCTTTGGTTTAGCTTTAGTTACAACTGATAAGAATGTTGATTTTCCTACATTAGGGAATCCTAATAAACCAACATCAGCTATCATTTTTAACTCTAGCACAATCCATTTTTCATCTCCATCAGTTCCTGATTTTGCAAATGCAGGAGCTTGTCTTACTGCATTGGCGAAGTTTTGGTTTCCTTTTCCACCTCTTCCGCCTCTTGCAACTACAGCTTCATCGCCTTCTTCTTTTAAGTCAGCAATTATAAGACCTGTAGCTTCATCTCTTATTATTGTTCCTGGAGGAACTGATAACACTAAGTCTTCACCGTTTTTACCAGCTTGTCTTCTCTTAGTTCCATCACCACCAGCTTGAGCAGCGTATTTAGTTTGATATTTAAAGTCCATTAATGTTCTTAATCCTTCATCAACCTTAAATATTATGCTTGCTCCACGTCCACCATCGCCACCGTCTGGGCCTCCTGCTGGAACGTATTTTTCTTTTCTAAAAGATACTGCTCCATTACCACCGTTTCCAGCTTTCACAAATATCCTAGCCTTATCTATAAACATAATTATTCACCTTCTTACTTTAAAGCTTTTTTCTTTATATTTGCCATAATCTATAATATAAATTCTATCCGAGCCATATTTAAAATATAAACCTAATATTAAATATACAAATGCATAAAATTAATATTAGGTTTATATTAATCCTTATATTTAAAAAAGGAGTGTATGAACACTCCTTTCTTTAGTATATTACTCAGCAACTGGGTATACACTTACTTTCTTTCTTTTCTTGTCTTTTCTTTCGAATTTAACAGCACCGTCAACTAATGCGAATAAAGTGTCATCTCCACCTTTACCTACGTTAGTACCTGGATGTATCTTAGTTCCTCTTTGTCTAACTATTATACTTCCAGCAGTTACAACTTGTCCATCAAATCTCTTAACACCTAATCTTTTAGAAACAGAATCTCTACCGTTCTTTGAAGATCCTACCCCTTTTTTAGATGCAAGTAATTGTAAGTTCATTTTTAACATTCTGGAGTCACCTCCTACTTTTTTAGAATTTTTATATTTTTTGGGTATTCCCTTTTAATTTCATTAATAGCTAATTGAAAATGTTGTAATAACAATTGAGCCTTGTCTAGATCTTTATCTTTTACAATACACTCAATATGACCTTCTTGGCCTATTACTTTATCAAATTCAATTTTTTGCAATATACTTAAAGAATTTATAACTGATACTGCATTTGACGTGACCGCCGCACATACAATGTCAGAACCTAGTTCTGCGTAATCAGCATGTCCTTTTAGACAAAAACCTTTAAGCTTGAAATCGTCGTTTTGATAATATTTAACCTTTATCATGGTTCTTACAATTAAGCGTTTATCTTTTCAACTACTAACTTAGTGTAAGCTTGACGATGTCCGTTCTTTCTTCTGTAGTCTTTCTTAGCTTTATACTTGAAAACTACAACTTTCTTAGCTTTTCCTTGCTCAACAACTTTAGCAGAAACAGTCGCACCTTCAACAACAGGGCTTCCTACTACTAAGTTTCCGTCTTTAGAACAAGCTAATACTTCGTTTAAAGTAACAACGTCACCTTCGTTAGCTTCTAACTTTTCTACGAAGATTACATCTCCTTCAGCAACTTTGTATTGCTTTCCTCCAGTTTTAACTATAGCGTACATTAAATACACCTCCTCGGTCTTAAACTCGCCAATCAAAGGTACTCCAAAGAGATTTCCAAACCTTTATTGAGCGGCACTACATTTATAAATAATACTATAATTTATAGTAACTGTCAACTAACTATTAAAAATAATATTCATTTTTTCATGCCCTATTTCTGTTTTTTTACTCAAGTCTATTTTTATATTATATTTTTGACTTATGCTATCTATTTTAGATTTATAATATTTATTAATATCATCTACAACCTTTTCATTTAGCTGAATTTCAATATTATCATAAGATGTATGCTCTCTAACTCTCATAACTTCTTTTTCAATTTCATCTATCAATCTTTTTATAGATTTTATGCTTTCTCCACTTTTACATATATCACATTCTTTAAGATAGTAACTATCTATAGAGTCCTTTTCTCTTCTTCTAGCTATTTCAACTAATCCTAGCTTAGTCATTCCCATAACATTTATTTTTCTTTTATCTTTTAAAGTTTCTTTATTTAAAATTTCTAAAAGGTTTTTTTTGTATTCATTTTTTTGCATATCTATAAAGTCTACAATTATTATCCCAGCCATATCTCTTATTCTTAAAAGTCTAGCAACTTCAACAGCCGCTTCTAAATTTGTTTTATAAACTGTTTCATCTAAATTAGAGTTTCCTGTAAACTTGCCTGTATTAACATCTATAACTGTAAGAGCTTCTGTTTTATCTATTATTAAATATCCCCCACTCTTTAACCATACTTTCCTACTTAAACACTTGTCTATTTGAGTTTGAACAGAATGTAAATCAAAAACGTCTTTATTATTTTCTAATACTAATTTATCCTTATACTCTTTATTTACTATAGATAAAATAGCCTTTAATTCTTCATACTTATCATTGTTATTAACAACTATTTTTTCAACATTGTCATTAACATTATCCTTAACATACTTAGATGCAAAATCTAAATCTTTATATAAAAGCTTTGGTCCCATACCTAACTTAAATTCCTTCAATACATAATCATACTTCGTCTTTAAATCAGCTATATCTTTTTCAATTTCTTCTTTAGAACATCCAACAGCTTCAGTTCTTATAATTCCAGTAAATTCTTCATCTATATCTTGAACAATCTTCTTTATCCTAAAGCGTTCCTTCTCAGATTTAATCTTATTAGACATAGTTAACCTATTATTAGAAGGAATATAAACTAAATGCCTACCAGCAAAACTAATCTCTGTATTAAGCTTTGCACCCTTAGTGCCTATAGCTTCCTTATTAATCTGAACTAAAATATCCTGCCCACACTTAATACTTTCATTACTCTTCATACTCAAATACCCAAGTTTCTCAGTTCCAATATCAACAAAATAAGCCTCAATTCCCTTTAAAGCTTTCTTCACAACACCTCTATAAATATTAGAAACTGTCTTACAATTTAAATTATCCTCTATCAAAAGCTCACTCAACTTACCATCCTCTAAAACAGCAACCTTTTGAGAAGTAACTAACGACTCTATAACAATACTCTTCAACAAAAATTCACTTCCTCTTCTCTCTTCTTCCAATATCCAAAATTATTATCTAAATCGGCATTAGCAAAGAGTGTAGTATGTATGTTGACGAAACACTTAACGTGCACAGCACGTCGTGTGAAGAAAACATACATACTACACTCGCGCGTCCCTATATCAGAAAAGAGGTGGATATCCACCTCTTTCCTACATTGGAGTTACTAGTTCTCCATCTTTAACTACATATAATTCTCTTCTTAGTATATCAACATCTAAAGGATCTATATCCATTTCAAATATTTCTAACATCTTAGGAATAAATATATTAGTATTTAAATTTGACTTAGACCCTGTAGATACAGTCGCTTCTAAAGTTATAACCTTATCTTCAACATCCATAACATCGAAGTTTTTTATCATAGGTCTTATATCAACTTCTACAGTTTTACCTTTTTTATTTTTCTTAGTTATTATTATTTCTTCAGTATTCATTAAGTCAGCTACTTTAGTCTTAACATATTCCTTAGATAATGGCTTCTCTACTTCTATAGTAAACACATATTCACCATATTCTATAGTAGATGCTAACGAAGGAACATCTTTAGTTATTTCCATAGCCTTTGTAAAAGCTACCCCTTTTGGCATAGTAGCATTTATTCTTGTTAAAAACTCTTCTGGACTTAAATTGTCCTCTATTTCAACATCTACATACTCTCCTTGACTTTCTGTACCTAATGCAAGTGCGTGTCCATAACTCATCTTAGGGTGAGGATTATATCCTTGAGAATATGATAATTCTATATCAGCTCTTCTAAAAGCTCTTTGTAATAATCTTTGTAAATCAAGATGTGATGTATATATCATATCATCTTCTTTTTTAAACTTACATCTTAATATTTTGCTCATAATTAGCACATCCCCTTTCCTATAGTATGTGTATTTATTCCACAACCATTACATTTATGTCTGCAGTCAACAGTTATAGCATCTTGCTTTGACTTTTCATTTTCTCTCATTAAGAATTTTTTATTAACTCCAACATCTAAATGATCCCATGGGAATACTTCTTCATAATCTCTTTCTCTGTTAGCATAAAATGCTATATCAAGATTGTTATTATTCATAGCTTCTTCCCATATCTCTAACTTAAAGTGTTCAGCCCATCCATCAAACTTAGCTCCAGCTTTATATGCATCATATATAACTTTACCTAATTTTCTATCGCCTCTAGCTACAACAGCTTCCATTAAACTAGTTTTTGAGTCATGGTAGTTATATTTTATATTTCCATTTCTTAACTTTTTAACTAAGTGTCTTTGCTTTTCTCTTATTTCTTCAGTTGTATCTTGTCCATGCCATTGGAATGGAGTAAATGGTTTAGGTACAAAAGTTGATGTACTTACTGTAACTCCAAATGCTCTCTTTATCTTTCCATTGTGAACATCTCTATACATATCTATAACTTTATAAGCAAGATCTGCTATACCATCTAAGTCTTCATAAGTTTCTGTCGGAAGACCTATCATGAAGTATAACTTAACACTATTCCATCCCATTTCAAATGCTTTTCTTGTAGCATTTTCTAAATCTTCTTCAGTTACGCCTTTGTTTATAACATCCCTCATTCTTTGAGTTCCTGCTTCTGGTGCAAATGTAAGACCTGATTTTCTTACTTGCTGTATTTTCTCGGCTATTTCCATAGAGAAGTTATCTAATCTTAGTGAAGGTAGTGATATACCAATATTTTGAGATGCATACTCATTAACTAGATAATCAGTAAGCTCTGATAATTGACTGTAATCACTTGTACTTAATGAAGATAAAGATATCTCATCGTAGCCTGTATTTTTAACTAATTTTTCAAGTATTTCTTTTAGTCTATCTAAACTTTTTTCTCTTATCGGTCTGTATATCATACCAGCTTGGCAGAATCTACATCCTCTTGTACATCCTCTAAATAATTCTAATACTATTCTATCGTGAACAGTATCTATAAATGGAACTATTAATTTTTCAGGATAAAAAACTTCATCCATATCCTTTATAATTCTCTTATGTGGATTTTGCGGTACCCCGTCTACATTAGGTTTTACTTCTTTTATAGTACCATCTTCATTGTAACTTACATCATAAAACTTAGGTATATAAACACCTTCTATATTAGCTATATCTAATAAAAACTCATCTCTTGTAGTTTTATTTTTCTTCCATGCTTTATATCTATTTACTATTTCTAAGTTAACTTCTTCTCCTTCACCTAAAACAACTATATCAACAAAGTCAGCCATAGGTTCTGGATTATAAGCACATGGACCTCCAACTAATACAAATGGAGCATCTATATTTCTATCTTTAGCTAATATTTCAACTTTAGCTAAATCTAACATGTTTAATATGTTAGTATAAGATAGCTCATATTGAAGTGTAAAAGCTAAAAAATCAAAATTAGTTATAGCTTGTCTTGATTCTAATGCAAATAAAGGAATATTATTTTCGCGCATTTTTTCTTCCATATCTACACTAGGTGCATACACTCTTTCACAAAATACTTCTTCATCTCTATTTATAACATCATATAATATATGGCTACCTAAGTGACTCATTCCTACCTCATAAAGGTCAGGGAAACAATGAGCATATCTTATTAGGTTTTCATTTGATGTGTCTTTATGTATCGAGTTTACTTCATTACCTAAATATCTAGCAGGTTTTTCAACCTTTTTAAGAATCCTTTTTAAGTCTATTTTTTTATTCATAAAAATCCTCCGTAAGTTTATTTCTTTATATAAACATAAGTATTATTATACACGATATACTAAAATCTATCAAAATATAATTACTTATAATATTTGCAAATTACTAATTATTCTATTCAAAATAATAGCATTTTTTGTTAATATAGTAATTAAAGCATATACAAATTTTAAGAATTTTTAAAGTCTTTTGTATACAATGTGTTTTAATGCTTTATTATTGGGTATATTTTAAATATAATTACGTATTTTATTAATTAGGGTTCTAGGAGGATTTTCTTATGAAAAAAGCGTTCGAAATTAAAAATGATATTTATTGGACTGGTGTTATAGATAAAGACTTAAAAGTCTTTGACATCATAATGGAAACTGAATTTGGTACAACTTATAATGCTTATTTTATAGATGATGAAAAAAAAGTATTATTCGATACTGTAAAACCAAACTTTAAAGATGAATTTATTGAAAAATTATCATCATTAACAAAAATAGAAGAATTAGATTATGTTGTTGTACATCATACTGAGCCAGATCACGCTGGAAGCTTAAAATATATATTAGATATAAATCCAGATGTAGAAGTTATATGTACAAATGCTGCTAAAATGTATTTAGCTGAACAAGTTAATAGACCATTTAAATGTCATGTTATAAAAGATGGTGAAACTTTAAATATTGGTAAAAGAACTTTAAAATTCATATCTGCACCTTTCCTACATTGGGCAGATACAATGTTTACTTATATAGAAGAAGATAAAACTTTACTTACTTGTGATGCTTTTGGATGTCACTTTGCAAGTGTAGATCCTGAAATCGTAAATAACGAAGATTACTTAAAATCATCTAAGCATTACTTTGACTGCATAGTTAAACCATTCTCTAAGCATGTTTTAAAAGCTGTAAATAAAGTTATTGAATTAGGATTAGATTTCGATACTATATTAACATCTCATGGTCCACTGTTAACAAAAGATCCTATGGCTCAAGTTAAGAGATATGTAGATTGGTCTACTGAGACAGTTAATTCTACTAACCAAGATCAAGTAGCTATATTATACTTATCAGCTTATACTAACACTAAGGTTATGGCTGAAAAAATATATGATGGTATAATATCTACTGGTGAAGCTGCTGCTTTATATGATATAGAAGAAATGGATTTAGCAGAACTTCATGATGTTATGGTAATGTCTAAAGGTATATTATTCGGTTCTCCAACAATAAACAGAACTATGGTTAAACCTATGTGGGATGCTTTTTCTTTAATAGATCCTATGGCTAATCAAGGTAAATTTGCTGGAGTATTTGGTTCTTATGGATGGAGTGGTGAAGGTATAACAATGGCTGAACTACTTGTTAAAAACATGGGATTCAAAATGCCAGTTGAAACACTTAAGAAGAAATTCTTCCCAAGTGATGAAACTTTACAAGAATGTTTCGATTTCGGTGTAAACTTCGCCGAATCAATTAAATAATAAATAAAAAATGCTATCTCTTCGAGATAGCATTTTTGTTATATTTCATTATATACGTTGAGTTGAAGTCTTTCTAACTTCCCTCCAAGAAAATTCCCCTCTATCAATAGCCTTAATAAAAATCTCAGCTGATGCAAGATTAGTAGCAACGGGAACATGATAAACATCACAAAGTCTAATCAAAGCTTGTATATCTGGTTCATGAGCTTGAGCTGTCATTGGATCTCTAAGGAAAATTACTAAATCAATATCTTGAGAAACTACTAAAGATCCTATCTGTTGATCGCCTCCAAGAGGTCCAGATGCTAACCTCTTAATATTAAGTCCTGTTTCATCTTCTATTCTCTTTCCAGTAGTTCCTGTAGCGTATAAACCATATTGACTAAGTATAGATTCATAACCTATACAAAATCCAACCATCGTGTTTTTCATCTCATCATGTGCTATTAATGCTATATTCATTTAAGTCACCCCTAATATATTAGAAATTTATTTTCTTTCTTCTCATACCTACATTTAAAACTAAACCTAAGTTAGCAAGTGATGTCATTAATGAACTTCCTCCATAACTAACAAAAGGTAATGTTACTCCTGTAACCGGTATAACAGCAACAGTCATTCCTATATTTTGTATAATCTGATATGCAAACATACAGGTAACTCCTATTACAATAAGTGTTCCATAAAAATCTTTTGCTTCTCTAGCTATAACAATCATTCTTATCAAAAACATTGCGTATAGTAATATTATAACAAACATTCCTATAAGCCCTAATTCTTCACCTATAACTGCAAATATAAAATCACTATCTTGAACTGGTAAGAAATTATTTTGATTTTGAGTACCTTCATATAATCCTTTACCTGTAACTCCTCCTGAACCTATCGCAATCATCGACTGCATTACTTGGTAGTTACCAGGTAGTGTAATATCTTCTGGATTTAAGTAGGCATCTATTCTTATTCTTTGGTGCGGAGCCATTACCATATACATAAGTGGCATTGCTATTACTACTAACATAAGCCCTCTTTTAATAATTTTATCATTAAGGCCTGCAGTAAATAACATTCCCCCTATTATACAACAAAATACTATAGTAGTCCCTAAGTCTGGTTGTATAAGTAAAAGTAATATTATAGGTGCCGCATATAACACTAAAGGTATCAAGTCCTTTATAGTATTTAACTTACCTTTTTTCTCTTCTACTATCTTTGCATAACTTAGTATAAATGTTAACTTAACTAACTCAGATGTTTGAAAATCTAAAACTCCAAGGTTAAGCCACGACCTAGCTCCTCCCATATCCTTACCTAGTCCAGGTATCCATACTAATACCAATAACACTATACTAAATACATATAACCCTTTATAGTGTTTACCTAAAAAATTATAATCAAATAGCAATATAAGAAATACAAGCCCCATACCTACCATAAAAGCTATACCTTGCTTTGTTATCTGAAAGTAATTACCTGTTGTAGTGGCATGAGTCGCACTACTCAATATAACTAAACCAAAAGCAAATATACAAGTAACTATAGCTATAAGCTTCCAATCAAGTTCTTTTATTAATTTTAATTTCGATTTTAAATCAAACATGTCATCACCATCTTTCTTATTAAGACCATACCTAAGTAGCACAGTTGTTTTAATACAAAAAGGGGACCGACTAATAAGCCCCCCCTTTTTTATCTACTTCTTTCTCTTATATTCTTTAATGGTATATTAGCAACTAACGCTGATATTGGACCATCTTCTTCATCACTTCTAGATTTAGCCATCTTTATTTCTAATCCGTCTTCTTCTATCTCAGCATAATTTGCAATAACTTTTAAAATATCCGACTTAATTAAGTCTAGAAGTTGTGGAGAACAGTCTATTCTATCATGTACTAAAACTAGCTTTAGCCTTTCTTTAGCTACATTTTTGCTAGTTTTAGATTCATTAGAGAATATCTTAAATAAATCTAACATGAATTTATCCCCCTTCACTACTTAGCCATTCCAAACATCTTTTTGATTTTAGTTAATATATTAGTTTCTGTTTCTATTTGCATAAGAGGTATATCTTCTCCTAATATTCTCTTTGCAACATTTTTGTAAGCTTGCCCTGCATTTGATTTTGTATCTAAAATAGCAGGCTCACCCTTATTAGTAGAAACTATTATACATTCATCATCAGGAACTAATCCAATTAAGTCTATAGCAAGTATCTCAACTATATCTTGCTTGTCCATCATATCTCCACGTTTAACCATTTCATTTCTAATTCTATTTATAACTAAACGTATATCCTTAACTTCATTAGCTTCTAATAATCCTATTATTCTATCTGCATCTCTAACAGCAGATATTTCTGGATTAGTCACAACTATGGCTCTATCAGCTCCAGCTATAGCATTTTTAAATCCTTGTTCAATTCCTGCAGGACAGTCAATTATTACATAATCAAATGACTCTCTTAATTTATCGCATAAACTTTTCATTTGATCTACTGACAATGCATTTTTATCTCTAGTTTGTGCTGCTGGTAGTAAATATAAATTATCAAATCTCTTGTCTTTTATAAGAGCTTGTTTAAGTCTACAAGTTCCTTCCACAACATCAACAATATCATACACTATTCTATTTTCAAGACCCATTACAACGTCTAAATTTCTAAGGCCTATATCAGCATCCACTACAACAGTTTTCTTATTTTCTAAACTTAGAGCCGTTCCTAAGTTCGCTGTAGTTGTAGTTTTTCCAACTCCACCTTTACCTGATGTTATAACTATAACTTCACTCATAATACTACCCCCTCCTACTAAATTATCTATTTATTTTTTTTGGGTAAATAATTTTCAATCACAATCATCTCATTACTAGTAAATGCTATTTCTGGATTTATAGCATCGCTTTGTATATAATCTTCATCTGGTGCTTCTGCAATATATTTTGCAATTTTCAAAACCTTAGGGTTTAGATTATTAGCAACTATATATGCATTTTTATTTCCATTCGCTCCTGCATGTATAAATCCTTCTACTCTACCCATTACAACTACATTACCATATGAAATAACTTTTGCTCCAGGACTTATATCTCCCATTACAACCACACTACCAGTAGCCATAACTTGACATCCTGGTTTCATATCTGCCATTACAACTACATCTCCTTCAAATTCAATGTTATCTCCAGAGCGCATACCATTTACGTATTTAGTTTCATAGCGATCATATGGTAATTTTACTGATTCTTCTTCTATAAATTCGATATCAAATTTAGAAGTTATATCTTCTTTAAGTTCAAGTAATTCTACATCACTTAAATATTTATAATTTATAGAACAAATTTTAGCTCCATTGAAAAAACCTACAGAAGATTCTATTTTATCTATGATGCTTTGCTTTATTTCTTCAAAAGGTGCTTTTTTCTTCACATTTACAACGATGCCTCTTTTATTTCCTTTGAACTCTACTAGTTCTTCATTAGCTGCTGCTTTAAAAGACATTTCATACCTCCAAAGCTGTATCTCACTTTATATATTCTTCAAATTTTTTCTAAATCCTCTTATTTTTTTAATTGTGATGCAAAATTCATTTCGTTTTCATCCTTAGGTTTTACAACTTCTGCATCTTTATTTGAATTATTATCATCTTTATTTGGATTATTAAGTTCTTCTTGCTGTTTTTTTGTTAATCCAAAATATTCTCCCATTATTTCTCTAATAGGTAGTAATGCTAAACTACTTGAATCTCCTTTAGGTAATACTGTAACTACTGCTATTTCAGGATTATCTGCTGGAGCAAAAGCTACTGACCATGCAAATGCTGGATAGTCTTGTTTATAACTATCTATTTGTTCATCTGTTAATTTATGGTTTAACTCTTTAATTGCTTTTCTTAAATATGCAGCTTTCGTGCTTTCACTATTATCTGGAACAAACTCTGCTTTTGTTGTTTTTTCTTCTTTATCGTCACTTCCAAATAATTTTTTGCTATCTTTTTCTTGTTTTTCTTGAGATTCTTTTTGTTCTTTTTCAAATTCTTTTTTAGCTTTTTCATTAGCTTCCTTTTGCATCTTTTCAGCTAATTTAACAGCTTCATCTTTTGATACTCCATAAGATCCCATATGATCCATTAAATATTTATATTCATCTGCTGTACGTACCTTACCACTTTTCTCTGCTGTACCTGTTTTAGCAGCAACTGATACTGGGAAGTTTCCAAACACAGCCTTAGCTCCACCAATAGTAGCCACCTGTTTCATACCTTGAGTTAAATCTTTCAAGTGATCTGGATCTTTAAATGGTATAACTTCAACTTTATTTTCATCTATATCTATATTTTTATAATCACTAGATATAGTTTTATCTACTACAGAAGCTTCTACTAATTTACCACCATTAGCTATTGCTGCAACATATCTTGCAATTTGGGCTGGCGTATATGCATTTTCCCCTTGCCCTATAGCTAAGTTGAATGTATCTGCATCACTCCAGTTACCAAAGTTGAAATAGTTAAACTTGGCTAAATCTGCAATTTCAGTAACTTTATCTTCCTTTACATGAAGTTTTGCCAGTCTATTCATAGTTTCATTTCTTGATGGATTTTCTTTAGTCCAACTTACAATTTCTTCTATTCTTTTATTATATTCATCTGGATTTTTTTCTTTTGTTATATCTGTAAACGCATTTCTCATTTGTTTATCTAAAACTGTTCTTAATGAGTTTTCAGTATTTTTAAGTTTATCTTCTTTGTTTGGAACATTTCCTTTAGTCTCTCCAATTTCTTTGTCAAGACCTGTATTTTTGTCTAATCCAAATAGTTTTGCATATTCTAATATTTTTTCAGGTCCCATATCTATACCTGGATCTTCTCCTCCATACCAGTTCTTTCCTGTTCCAATGGTATAGAAGTAAATATTACAAGATTCTTGTAATGCTTTATATAGATTTGTATATCCATGGTTTGATCTACCGTGGTGCCATACATAATCGGCAAAAGGTCTATTACCTAAGTAAATAACACCTTGGTCATTTATTCCATAAGTAGGACTTAACCCTTGCTCTAATGCCGCCATACCTGTTATCATTTTGAATGTAGAACCTGGCTGGAATGCTCCTCTTGTAACTAAGTTACTCAACGGACTAGCCGCTAAAACATCATTAGGATTTTTAGGTTGTAACTTCTTATAGTCATCTCCCGAAATTCCAGTAGCAAATAAATTAGGATCATAATTTGGATAACTAGACATTGCTAAAACATCTCCAGTTTTTACATCTATAGTTATAGTAGCTCCTGAATCTAAGTATGGAGCAGTCTTTCCAGCTGTACTATAATCTCCAAATTCACTTTTAAAAGTACTTCCGCTTCTAGCAGCTTTGATTATTCTCTCTAATGAATCATCAGATACTTTTTGGATGTCTTTATCTAAGCTAAGGTATACAGTATCTCCTGATTTAGGTTCTTCTGATGATAACTCTTTACTCACCCTACCTGCAGAGTCTACTTCAACCTTCTTATATCCATCTGTTCCTCTTAATTTATCTTCATAAAAAGCTTCAATACCAGTTTTACCTATAATATCATTTTTAGTATATCTGTTATCTCCATTTTCTTGTCTTTTAGCTAACTCAGCTTCATCTATTCTTCCCATAGTTCCTAAAGTATGAGCTGCAAGAGTTTTTTCTGGATAGTCTCTAACTGGCTCTACAGCTATAGACACACCTGGTAACTCAATAGCTCTTTCTTCTATTTGAGATATGGTATCTGGTTTTACGTCTTTTGCTATAGTTACTGGTTTATACTGAACATATCCTTGAGATTTAAGCATGTCTCTTACCAACATTATTTTTCTAGCATCAGTATTAGATAAATCTCCAGGTATTTTATAATATTTTCTAATCTCTCTAAAAGCATCTTTTGCATTAGTATTTACATTATCTATTTTATACGACTTTAACCAGTCTTCTTTATTTCTTTGTTCTGTAAATTTCCAATCTGAAACTAAAATAGGAGGGTATATACCTGCCGAATTTAATTTAGCTTGCATTTCAGTTGGCTCTAAATCTCTAACTGATGCATCTACCTTCTTTTCTTTTATCGCTTCATCTAGCATATAATAAAAACACTGTTTAGCATTAAATTCTAAAGGTATTTTATTTTCTAATTTGAAGTCCCTTATTTTTTTATCAAAAGTATAGAAGTACTTTCCATTTTCAACATAAATAGGAAATTCATCTAAATACTCTTCTTTGTTCTTTTGTAATAAATTTATTAATTCTAATGAAATTTCATTAGCTTTTGTTTTTCCCTTTTCATATTCTCTCTCTATTCCATCTTTAGCTACGTGAACAGTGAAAGAATTTCTATTTGTAGCTATAGTACGACCATATCTATCTTTTATTTCTCCTCTTGGAGCTTTTACTGGTATCTCTTTATATGTTTTGTTTGTTGCCAATTCGCCATAATGCTCATGTCTAAATGTTGTCATGTATGCTATTTTTATAAAAATAACACATAATAATCCTATTATTATAAACTTGATTGTATCAAATCTATCAAACTTTGTATTTTTCTCCATTTAATCACCACTAATCTTTTTTTAGTTTAAGGATTGATCCCTTAAAAGCAAAATAAAAAATTAAACTTCCTATACTATTAACAAGTGGCACTGTACAGATACCTTTTATAAAAATATTTAAGATATCATATGTTTGATATACCATGCCTAAAAGAATTATATTTGCAATAGAATCTATTAAGCTAGTTATAAAAACTAAAGCAAAAATAGTTATATAACTATTTTTATATATCTTATCTTTTAATTTACTTATTCCAAACGCTACTACCCCTAGTACTAAAGCATTAACCCCAAAGATACTGCCTATTGCAATATCTTTGGTAAATCCTAATAAAATAGCTATAATACTTGCTTCTACATCTTCTAAATATAGAGAAATTATAGTTATATAAATTAAAAGGAAGTTTATACTTACTCCTAAAAAACTTATATGGTTAGTAATACTGCCCTCTATTATCACTACTAGCACACCTATAAGAAAAAGTATTATTCTTTTCATTTGTAGTTTCTCCTTTTACTTTATATTTCTTGGTTCAATAACTACAACGTCATCAATGTCTTTGAAATTAGCATAAGGCTTTACAATTACATTTTTCAAGCCTCTGTTTTTATCATCAACAACTTTTTCTATTTTTCCTATAGGTATTGATTCAGGATATAAACCTAACCCAGATGTTACTAAAACATCGCCTGGAAGTACATCATAAGAAGTCTCAAACATATATCCTTCTAATAAACCTTCCGCTTTATAGTTTTCATTTTCATTTGCAGTTTGACTTATTACACCTTTGAATTCTTTGTTTTTTAATAATTGGAAGCTTACTGAGGACTTTGTATCTAACAATGATATAGCTTTGCTATAATGATCTGATACCTCGTATACAATTCCAACTAAACCTTTCCCATTTGCAACAATACTATCTTTTTTAACACCGTCTGCTTTTCCTGCTCCTATTACAAAAGATTGATACCAATTTCCATCATTTTTACTAACAACCTTGGCACTAATCATATTTTTCTTGTAATTTTCAGGTATAAAGTTTAAAGATTTCTTTAAATCTTCTAATGACTTAGAACTTTGTACTTCTTCTTTTAAATTAATTACTTCTTTTTTTAACTTATCATTTTCTTTTTCTAACTGCTCCACTTTTTTAGCATTTTCTCTGTATTTAAATATATTTGAGGTACTTTTCTTTAAAAATGAAAATCCATCATTTAAACTACCTTCGATTGAAGATACTACATTTAAAACAATTCCACTTTTAGAATTTTCATCTTTTGAATATCTTCCTATAGATATTCCTACAATTCCAATTAAAGTGATAGCAACTCCTATAGTTGCTATCACTTTAACGTTGTATTTTTTATTATCTTTTTTACTTTTACCGAATTTCACCCTATCACCAACTTTATATTATCTTCTAGTATTCATCATTAATACTTTTTCAAATATTTCTTGATCTTCTACAGATTTACCCGTACCTAAAGCAACACAGTCTAGTGGATTCTCAGCTATGTGAACAGGCATTCCTGTATGTTCTTTAACTAATTTGTCAAGCCCTCTAAGTAAAGCTCCTCCTCCAGTTAACATAATTCCGTTCTCCATTATATCTGAAGCTAATTCTGGTGGAGTTTTTTCTAAAGTTGATTTTATTCCATCTACTATTGATGTCATAGGCTCTCTTAAAGCCTCTCTTACTTGAGATGATGATATATGCTCAGTTTTAGGAAGTCCAGATATTAAATCTCTACCTCTTATTTGCATAGTTTCTTCTGGATCATCTTTGAATGTTGATCCTATTTGTATCTTAACATCTTCAGCTGTTCTTTCACCAATCATTAAGTTGTATTCTTTCTTAACGTAACTAACTATAGACTCGTCAAACTCGTCTCCACCTATTCTTATAGACTTAGCAGTAACTATACCACCTAAAGATATTACAGCTATCTCTGTAGTACCCCCACCTATATCAACTACCATGTTTCCTTCTGGCTCTTCAACTCTAAGGTCTGCACCTATAGCAGCTGCCATTGGTTCTTCTATAAGATATGCATCTCTCGCTCCTGCTTGTCTAGCAGCTTCTTCTATAGCTCTTTTTTCTACTTCTGTTACTCCGAAAGGTACACATATTGCTATTCTTGGACTAACAACGCCTTTGTTTGAAGCTGCTTTTTTTATGAAATAACTTAACATTGCTTGCGTTATATCAAAATCAGCTATAACTCCGTCTTTCATAGGTCTTATTGCAACTATATTACCAGGCGTTCTACCTATCATTTTCTTAGCTTCCTCACCTACTGCTAAAACAGATTTACTATCATCTCTTATTGCCACAACAGATGGTTCCCTTACTACTATTCCTTGACCTTTTATATAAACTAATGTATTTGCTGTTCCTAAGTCTATTCCCATATCTTTAGACATTTTATTAAATCCAAATAAAGATTTTAATCCTTTTTTCTCTTTTTTCTCTTTCTTCGCCATAATTTCAAGCTCCTTTCACATATATCCATTAAATTATCATATTTTCCTTAAAACTGTAATAAAGCCCATCGCCTATAATTATATGATCAATGACTTCAATTCCAATTAATTCGCCACATTTTATTAATCTAGATGTTACTTTTTTATCTTCATTAGATGGATCTATATTTCCAGATGGATGGTTATGCATAAGAATAATTTTATTACTACTTCTTTTAATCGCTTCTCTAAATACTTCTCTAGGATGAACTACAGACATATTAAGAGTACCTACTGATATATCAACATCACAAATTATCTCATTTTTAGTATTTAAAAGAATTATTTTAAATATTTCTTTATTTAAATACCGAAGACCTTCCATGTAGAATTTATAAATATCCCATGGATTTGTTACTTTGTATCTTGTAGGTTTTGCACTAGATATTCTTATACCAAGCTCTAAAGCAGCCTTTATTTGTGATGCTTTAGATAATCCTATTCCATCTATTTCACACAACTCTTGTATCGTTATGTCATTTAACCATCTTATTCCTTGAATATCTTTATTTAATATATAATTTGCCAATTCTAAAACACTTTGCTTTTTAGTTCCGGTTCTTAAAATAATTGCCAATAATTCAGCATTAGATAAGCTTTTTTCTCCATTAGTAAGCATTTTTTCTCTAGGTCTCTCTTCTAATGCCATCTCCTTTACACTTACACATAAACTCGATGACTCCATAAAAATTTAACCCTCCATAGACTTAACAAAAAGATTTATATCAAAGTTTTCTTTAAGAATATCACTTAATCTAGATATAGGTAATCCTACTATATTAAAGTAATCTCCTTGTATTTCCTGTACTAATAAAGCCCCATACCCTTGTATTCCATATGACCCAGCTTTATCTAGACATTCTCCTGTACTTATGTAATCTTTTATATCTTTGTCGCTTAAATTTTTAAATCTAACATTACTTATAACATAATCAACTATTTTTTTGCCCATGTCTAAGTTTATTATGCTAATACCTGTTATAACTTGATGATCTCTATTTGATAGCTTGCTTAACATATCAAAAGCTTCTTTTTCATTTTTAGGTTTACCTAATATTTCATTATCTAAAACAACAATAGTGTCAGCTCCAATAACCAATTCTTTTGGATTATTGATAGCTATATCCATACACTTTTCAAATGCTAGTCTTGATACTAGCTGTGTAGGTTCCTCAAAATCAAATATTTTTTCATCTATATCGCTAGTTAAAACATCAAATTTAACATTTGTATTAGCTAAAATTTCTTTTCTTCTAGGCGATGCTGATGCCAATATTATATTCATTAATTCACCTCTTTTTTGATACTTAATTAGTTTATCATTATATTGTAAAAAATTCAACGTTAATGTCGAACGTTTTTGTTACACTATAGTTACAATTTCAATTTTATTAACAAAATAAAGAAGATATGGAAAACTCCATATCTCTATAATATCCATATTATAAAATTTTAATAGCCTTTTTAGGACATTTTTGAACACATGCATGGCATCCCACGCATTTGCTTGCATCTACTTTATGCTTTTCTTTAAGTTCACCTGATATAGCATCAAATTTACATTGCTTTTTACAGATAGTACATCCTATACATTTATCTTCTTCTATCTCTACTTTTCTTCTTTGGCTTAAATTCCCTTTTATAGCATTAGTCGGACATTTTTCTACACAAACCATGCATTGTACACATTTATCATAATCTATTTTAGCTAATTTATCTTCTATTACTATAGCATCAAACGGACATGCTTTAGCACATATTCCACAGCCTATACATCCTACACTACATTTTTCTTTTACATTTTTACCAAAGTCTTTACTATTACACTCTACAACAACTTGATTCTTAACTGGCTTTTCCTGTATCAATCCTTTCGGACATACTTCCATACATTTTCCACAAAGAACACATTTTTCTTCATCAATGATTGCTACTCCATCAATTATTTTTATAGCATCAAAGTTGCAAGCACTAACGCAAGTTCCAAGACCTAAGCATCCATATTTACAAGACTTAGCTCCTCCATTTAAAGCATTAGCAGCTTTACAATCTACCATTCCTTCATATGTATATTTGTCCTTAGCTACCGAACAATTCCCTTTACAAATAACTTTAGCTACTTTCTTTTCTCCAGCTCCTGCTGATACTCCCATTATTTCTCCTATCTTAGCTGCACAGTCACTACCTCCAACTGGACATCCATTAACAGAAGCACTTCCTTCTACTATTGCACTTGCTAATCCTCCACATCCTGGGAATCCACAACCTCCACAGTTTGCTCCTGGCAATACTTCTAATATAGCTTCTACTCTTTCATCTACCTCTACAGCAAATTTTTTAGCAGCATATGCAAGTATTGCACCAAAGATTAAGCCCATTATACCTAAAACTAAAATTGATTTAATTATAGCCAATTATCTCACCCCCAACTTATAGTTGTATCAGTCCTGCAAACCCTAAGAATGCTATAGACATCAAACTTGCTGATATTAAAGTTATCGGAAATCCCTTAAAACTCTCAGGTATATCTGCTAGTTCTAATCTTTCTCTTATTCCAGCAAATAAAACTATCGCTAAAGTAAATCCTACTCCTGCTCCAAATCCATTTACCATAGTCTCAACTAAGTTATATCCATTTTGAACATTAACTAAAGCTATACCTAATACGGCACAGTTTGTAGTTATAAGTGGCAAGAATACACCTAGTGCTTGATATAATGATGGACTCATTTTTTGTATAACCATTTCAACAAATTGAACTATAGATGCGATTACTAATATAAATGCTATAGTCTGTAAAAATTGATTATTAGTTATTTCTAATATTTTCTGTACAAAATATGTTATAAATGATGCTAATGTTAAAACAAATGTAACAGCAACTCCCATACCTACCGCTGTGTCTACTTTCTTTGAAACCCCTAAGAATGGACAAATCCCTAAGAATTGAGATGTTATAACATTGTTAACTAACACAACACTTAAAAATAAAAGTATTAAATTCATGTCTATCCCTCCTAATTAGCTTTTTTAGCTTTTAATTTATTAAATCCTGCAAGTAAAAATCCTAAAGTTAGGAAAGCTCCTGGAGGTAATATAAATAATAAAGCTGGTTGGAAAGATGCACCGAATAAAGACCATCCAAATAAACTACCATTTCCAAGTATCTCTCTTATAGCCCCTAATACTGTTAACGATAATGCAAATCCAAGTCCCATACCTATTCCATCAAATGCTGATTCTAAAGGTTTATTTTTAGACGCAAAACTCTCTGCACGCGCTAGTATTAAACAGTTAACAACTATTAACGGTATAAATAAACCTAAGTTTTTATCAAGTGCAGGCATATAAGCTTTTAAAAGCATTCCTACCATAGTAACGAACGTTGCTATGACAACTACAAATGCTGGTATTCTTATTTTTGATGGTATTACTTTTCGCATCATAGATATAGCTACGTTAGAACATATTAAAACTGCTGTAGTTGAAAGTCCCATACCTAATCCATTCATAGCCGATGTTGTTACAGCTAGCGTTGGACACATACCTATTACTTGAACAAGTGTTGGGTTTTCATCTATTAATCCATTTTTAATTATTTTTCCTAAACCCATTTTCTATACCCCCGTTCCATTTGAGTCTTTTAATTCTTTTTCATCATATATTTTAATCATAGGCTCATTCTTTATAGAATCATTACCACTAGTTTTAGAATTTGCAAGTTCATTTACATATACATCCATAGCTGCGTTAACTCCTGATGTAACTGCTTTGGAAGTTATTGTAGCTCCTGATATAGCTGATATATCATTATCATTACTAGCATTACCTTTTACAACTGTTAATGATTTTTCTGTGTTTTTACCCTTGAACTGATCTTTAAATGCTGGTTCAGAAGCCTTTGACCCTAGTCCTGGAGTTTCTGAATGGTTACCTATTTTCACACCTGAAATTTCTCCATTTTGAGATATTCCAACCATAACTTCAACTTGTCCACCATATCCTTTTGGCGTAGTTTTTATAGTATATCCAACTACTTCTCCACCTTTTGATCCTTGATATACTTCTTCCACTAAATCGCCTTTAATATCTTCTAACTGCTTAAATTCCTCAGCTTCTTGAAGAACTTCTTTTCTAGATTCATTATTTGCTTGTATATTTATCTTCTCTATAACAGGTGACGTTACATTATTAGTTACAGTCAACATAAGCGCTGCTACTGCACATATCAAAAATAATATAGTTCCTAATTTAAATATATCTTTCATCTATTTCGCCACCTCCCCAAATACTTTAGTTTTCGTGTATTTATCTATAAGAGGTGTCATTACATTCACAAATAATATAGAATATGATACTCCTTCTGGGTATCCTCCATATAGTCTTATAACTGTCGTTATTATACCAGCTGTAATAGCATATATAATTTGACCCTTTTTAGTCATTGGAGATGTTGTATAATCTGTTAGCATGAAAAATGCCCCTAACATAAGTCCTCCAGCTACCATTTGATACATAACAAATTCAAAGTTGAATCCACCTAGTACAAACATTAATACAGCTACTGTACCTATATAAAATACTGGTATTATATAATTAATAATACCTTTATACATTAAATATATTCCACCTAATATAAGTAATATAGCTGAAGTTTCTCCTATACATCCTCCTATATTACCAATAAACATATCAAACAAACTAGTTCCACTATCACTTAAAGTTTGGATTCCTTGAGTTCCTGCTTTTAAAAATGATAATGGAGTAGCTGTTGTAACTGCATCTATATTACCTGAACTAACCCAGTTTTCTCCTGTTTTTGTCCAAGCTGTCATTGCTACTGGAAATGATGCTAATAAAAATGCTCTCGCTGCTAATGCAGGGTTTACAAAGTTATTACCAATTCCTCCAAATACCATCTTAACAACTATTATTGCAAATGCTGATCCTGCTAGGCACATCCACCAAGGAAGTGATGCAGGAACATTAAATGCTAATAATAATCCTGTTACAACCGCTGAAAAATCTCCTATTGTAGACTCTTGTTTGCTAATCTTTTGACATAACCATTCGAATCCTACAGATCCTAATATACACCAAAACATTACATTTATAGCGCTTAATCTAAAAAAGTATACTCCTGCTAGCGCTGCAGGTAAAAGAGCTATTATAACTTGTTTCATTATATATGATGTGTCTTCATTACTTCTCACATGTGGAGAAGATGAAACTATTAGTTTGTTATCCATCATATTTCCCCCTAACTTTACTTATTTACTTGCTGATTGTTTTCTTTTTAATGTAATTATTTCTTTTTTTGCTACTCTTATTGATTGAAGAAGAGGTCTTCTCGCAGGACAGATAAATGAACATGAGCCACATTCTATACAATCTAGTGCTCTGTATTTTTCTGCTGCTTCATAATCGCCTTTCAATCCATATGCACTGATATATAGTGGCTGTAAAAATGCAGGACATACATCTAAACATTTTCCACATCTTAAACAATTTTTAGGTTTTGGAGTAGTAGATTCGACTTCATCCAAACATAAAATTCCAGATGTACCTTTATTTGTTGGTATATTAGTAGTGTACTGAGCCATACCCATCATAGGTCCACCCATTATAACTTTTCCTAATATTTTGTCTTTTTTAAATCCACCACATTCTTCTATTATTTCTGAAAATAAAGTACCTACTTTAGTTACAAGATTTTTTGGTTCTTGTATACAATTTCCGGTTACAGTTGTTATTCTTTCTACTAATGGCATACCTGTTTTTATAGTTTTTGCTATTTGTGCCGCAGTACCTACATTGTTAACAACAGCTCCTGTATCCATTGGCAACCCACCAGATGGAACTTCTCTCTTTGTGCATGCATATATAAGTTGTTTTTCTGCTCCTTGAGGATACTTAACTTCTAACCCTACAACCTCTATATTAGAATATTCTTTAGCTACTTTTGTTACAGCTTCAATAGCATCTGGCTTGTTTACTTCTATTCCTATGTATCCTTTTTCTACATTTAATGCTTTCATAAGTACTCTTAATCCAAATACAACATCTTCTGGATTTTCAATCATAAGTCTGTGGTCAGCCGTTAAATATGGCTCACACTCTGCTCCATTTAATATTACAAATTCTATTTTTTTATCAGGAGGAGGTGATATCTTTACATGAGTAGGAAATGTAGCTCCTCCCATACCTACTATACCGGCTTCCTTAATAAATTCTACTATATCTTCTTTTTTTAAATCTTCTAAACTACCTTTTGGTTTGACACTTTCATGAACTGAATTTTTGAAATCGTTTTCAATAATAACACATGGACTTGTTCCTCCAGGTACTTCCATATCTTTTATGCTGGTTACTTTTCCTGATACTGATGAGTGAATATTAGCAGATACAAATCCTTGCATCTCTCCAATCTTTTGTCCTACTTTCACTTCATCTCCAACTTTTACTATAGCCTTAGCTGGTGCCCCTATGTGTTGCTGCATAGAAATGTATACTATTTTAGGTTCTTTAGCGTTTTCCAATGGTTTATTGTTAGTATACTCTTTTCTATACGGAGGATGTATTCCTCCTTTGAAAGTTAAGAGTTTCATGCTTTTACCCCCTTATGACTTAATTTAAACTATTTACTACTATAAGTATACTATAACAACAGTAAAATATTAACTATCGTTAAAAAAATATCTTATTTTAAAACAAATTATAACTTTTTGCGACTTATTTTTTGAAATTAATTCCAAAATAAAAAAGTTGTTATACAACAACTTTTAAATAGTTTTTATAGAATTAACAAAACTATAATAACCTTGCATAGATGATATAAATAAACTTTCTCCCATATAATTTTTATCTTGTTCTACTTTCTTTAAACTTTCCTTGGATTTATCTTCTATAGATTTAGTATATGTAAGTAAGTTTTCTTTAAATCCCTTCATACCTTCATAGTTTATAGATTTTGCATGTTTTTCTAATTTTGATAAAGTTTCTAGTCTACTATTAATTATATTTTTATATTTTTCTTTATCTATTCCTTCGTCCCCTTTATCCCAAATTTTAGATTCTTCTTTAAAATTAGTTATTAAATTATTTATCTCTTTGCAAATGTCTTCCACGTATACATACTTTTCGGTATATTGTAATCCTAATAGAGGCACTTCTAATTTGCTTATAAATGCATCTTCAAAATCTTTTTTTATAGAATCTAAATGCTTTCTACTTTCTTCTTCAGTAAAAGATGCATAAGTTTGAACTTTCTTTATACTATCTATTTCTACTATAGAAAATGGAACTTTTAATTCATTTAGTTTATTTTCTATCTTATCCAACTCAGCTTGATTATCTATAGCTGCAATCTGAATCGAATATATATCAAAATTTTCTACTGTTGCTACTTTAGCATCTTCATTTTTAACTTCAGCTTGTTTATCTTTTGACTTGTTATTTTTATCTACTACATCATCATAGGAAAACTCTTGAATACTTGTATTTTTTTTACTTAAAAAGTTTAAGTTGCTTATTTTTTCAGCTATACTAAAATCTGATTTTTTAACAAATATAACCCCTCCTGCAATACAAGCTATAACTAGTCCTAAGCTAATAACCTTAGCTGTATTATTTCTTCTTCTATTCATACCTCTGTATATATTTTTTCTTTTATTCATTAGTTTGTCCCCCCATATAAATACTATATTTAATAAATATATATTCAGTAAGTATAGTATTTATTCCTATATTTTCAACTTAGCTACTATAGGATAATGGTCAGACATATTTTTCATTAATACATCGTAATATTTAACTTCAATTTCAGGAGAAACAAGCATATAATCAATTCTATCTAACCCCGTTGCATAAGTTAATATGTTATTTTTATTAGTGCTAGCAGCAGCATCTTTAAATATTTTTTGATTTATATTCATATTACCTTGGTTAAAATCTCCAACAACTATATAAGGATCTTCTAAATTTTCAACAAACTTCTCTACCTCATTTATTTGTTTTTCCCTTTCTTTATTGTCTAATCCTAAATGTAGATTTATAATATTTAATTTTCTTCCAGCTCCTATTTTTACAACTGTATGCAACATTCCCCTTTGCTCAGTTTCACTACTTAAATATATATGATCTTGACTCTTTATTTTATATTTAGAGTATGTTGCAAGTCCATAATTAGACCCTAGTTTTACTACATTTGCACCAAAATGAGAGTACATATCTAAGTCTTCTTTTAAACTACTTACTTGAAACCCTGCCTTTGCTGATTCATTAACTTCTTGCAAACATATTATATCTGCATTTTCAATTCTTAAAAAATCAATTATATCAAATAGACTAGGAAACATATCTTTATTTAAACCACTATGTATATTATAACTTACTATTTTTATTTCTTTTCTAGGCGGAAATTCATTTATTTCTAAAAAGTAACTTCCTACAATTATAGTAATTATACTAATTATGATACATAACTTTTTTATCACCGTTTTGACCATCTCCTACCTCTAAAAATCTAATAGGCCTGTAAAAAATTAAGACGCTAAAATTATAGCGCCTTAATTTTTTGTTTTACTTAGTTTATCCTTTATTATACAGTTTATAACTTTTTTTCTTATATCTTCTGCACCTTCATCTTCATTAGTTTCTATATTTAATATTCTTGCAATAGACTTCATATCATTTCTAGCCCTTGACTTATAAGTTTCTATTAACTGTATTTTTATATTCTCAGGCTCAAGCACATATTCTTTGTCATCTTTAAAGTAATAAGCATACCTTTTATTATATTCATCTTTATTTAAATATATATGATTTGCAAGTTTTTTAATTATTAATTTATATGATTGTTTATTATTAATTCCTAAATTTAAATATCTAGCGAATTTTATAAGTTCTGCTTTAGATTTAAATAATTCTTCACTTTTAATTATTTTACCTACTTCTGTGATATTTTCTTGACATGCACCTTTCTTTATCACTTTTTTATATACTTGTACATTTACTTTTTCATCATTAAACTCATCTAAATTTTCATCTATAATTGAGCTTACTTTTCCTTCAATGTATCTAAATGACCCTTTATTTGATAGAGATTTTTGAAGTTCTTCTTGGGTCATATCAAGTATAATTTTTTTCAAGTCATCATTATACTTTCTAGATTCCATGATATCCCCCCTCTTAGTTACTTTTATTATATTCTATAGGTATATAAAAGTGACCTCCTTTAATAGTTTTGAATAAAATTTCCCTATTTTATAATTTATATTATGTTTTAACTATGTTTTATATTATATTTTCTTCAAATTTTAATTTATTTTTTCAATCATGGTATATATTATATTTTTTAGTAAATACTATAAATGTAAATCAAACATACTCAATCTCCCCATTAGACTTCTATTATTCCCCATAATAGAAGTCTTTTTTTACTATATTTTACATTTTTCTCTCTACTGTGTTAAAATATTATTAAGGGCGAGATTATATTAAACAGGAGGGTAAATCATGAATATAAACATTATAGGGGTACCTACTTTTTATGGATGTGACAAATTAGGACCACAATTTGGTCCAGATAAGTTGCGTGAAAAACAAGTAATTTCTAAAATAAAGCAGTATAACCATAACGTATTTGATCTTGGAAACATATATGTTAAGGAAGTTAGTGCAGAAGATAAATTTTCTTCAAATCCAAATATGAAATATTTTAATGAGTTAGTAGAAATAAATACTAACCTTGCTCATATAGTTAATTGTTCATTAACTTCTAACTGTTTTCCTTTTATAATTGGAGGAGATCATTCTATAGCACTTGGTAGTATTTCTGGTGTTAGTAAATTTTTCAAGAAAAATTTTGCAATTGTTTGGTTTGATGCACATGGAGATATCAATACATTTGAAACATCAGACTCTAAAAATGTCCACGGCATGCCTTTAGCTTCTTTGATGGGATATGGTGACTCTACACTTAAAAATTTATATTTTAATGATACAAAAATAGCCGAAGATAGTGTATATCACATAGGGGGACGTGATATTGATCCAGGCGAAAAAGAATTTATACAAAATACAGATATGAATATGTATTATCCTGATGATTTAAAAACCAAAGGACTTGATTCAATAATAGATGATATATTGCATAGTGTTCATAATCAAAACATAGATGCTATTCATATAAGTTTTGATTTAGACTTTATAGATTCGAAATATGTTCCTGGAACTGGAACTAGAGTCTCTAATGGATTTACAGTTGATGAGTCAAAACACTTACTAACTAAATTAGTAAAATCTGGATTAGTTAAATCTATGGATTTAGTCGAACTTAATCCTAATTTAGATGTAGATGATGCTACAGCTGATATAGCAATGGATATAGTTGATACTGTCTTTAAAAACTTAAAATAAATAAAAAAATACCAGTAAATTAACTTACTGGTATTTTTTATTTATTCTATTCCTTTTAACTCATATCCTAAATCTAATATAACATCTTTTATCATTTTATCTGTTACATTCTCTTCAATTTCAATCAAAGCATATTTATTTTCTAAACTAATTTCGATTACTTCAACTCCAATTATATCTTCTTGAAGAGCATCTTTTAAATGTTTTACACAATTCATGCAACTCATTCCATCTACTAATAATTTTTTTCTCATACTATTTACACCCCTTTTTATTTTTCTAAATTAAGATGATATATGCCTTCATATATGTCAAAATCATTAGGCTTTAAATTTCCTTCTATCCTTTTATTTGTGACTAAATAATCATCAGTTATACCTAAACTTATAAATGCAGCTTTATCTCTAGTATATTCTTGAATAGATTTATATATTTTTTTAGTAGTATCTACATTAGTTGAATTCTTTAATGAATTTAAATAGCCAGATAATTTTTCATCTGTATAACCACTATAATTAATTATATCTGTGGCGTCTGGAACTGGAGACATTTCCCATCCTACTAATGCTAAATCGTAATCTTTACTATCTAGTGCAGTTGATAATTCATTGCCTTCTAACTCTGTTACTGTAGATTTTATTCCTATTTCATTTAAATTATCTTTTATTGTATATGCAGATTTTACTCTTTCCGTATTCTCTTTATTTACAAGAATTTTTAAGTTCAATCTTTTTATTTCTTCTTTTATGTTATTGTTTTTTTCAGCTTCCTTAGCTGTTTTATCTTCTTTATTTTCTTCAGTTTTTTTTGTTTCTTCCTTCTCTTTAGCTTCTTTTTTAACATCTTTAGTTTCTTCTTTTTTAACATCTACATTATTAGTATCAGTATTATTAATTTTATCAATATCAATTTTACCTAAGTATTTTTTAGCACTATCAACATTGAAATCTAATGGTTTTATGCTTTCATCATAATATTTTGATTTTGAATGGAGTGGAAAATTCACCATAGATGCTTTTCCTAAATAAGATTCATCTATAATTTGTTTTCTATTTATAGCATGTGTAATAGCTTTTCTAAAATTAAGATCTTTCATTATAGGTCTATCATAGTTAAAGATTATATATTCATATCCTCGACCTTCGTAATTTGTTATTTTAAATTGATTTTCTTGGAACTGGCTTAAATCACTTAGCCCAACTTTTGTTATATCACTTGATAGCGCTAAAGTCATAGCTACTTGTGCTTCTGCATCAGGTACCATCATTACATTAATTTCTTTTTTAGCATCTTTTATTTTATCTTTATCGTAATAGTCTTCATTTAGAGTAAGTATCATATTAGATCTCTGATCATATTTAGAAATTTTATAAGCTCCAGTTCCTACCATATTTTTTCTATAGTTGTCTAAATCCTTGCTACTCAAATTACTCAATTCAGCTTTACTTACTATTGGAAATACTAAGGTATCTACTGAAAAAGCATAAGGTTCACTAAAGTTTATTTTAAGGTTTTTACTGTCTATACTTGATACAGATGAAATTTTTTCTACCAATGGCTTATATGGACTTGTTTGAGATCTTTTTATTGATTCTACCGTAAATTCTACATCTGAAGAAGTTACAGGTTTTCCATCATGCCAATTAGCATCTTTTAATTTTATATTTACACTTTTACCATCTGATGAAACAGAATAGCTATCTACTAGTTGTGGAACGACATTATAATTACTATCTATTGTAAATAAACTATCATATACTAAATCTAATACATATCCAACAGATTCATCAGTATTATTTATAGGATTTATTGTTTTTGGATTTATCATCGATAAATGTATGTATTTCGAGTCATTAGATGTTTCGTAGTTTCCTGAATTTTCTTCTTTTTTATCGCTATTATTACATCCAGAAATACTAAGCACGACCATCATAATAATTGCCAATATTTTAATTTTCTTCATTAGTTTCTTCCTCTCTATATAATGACTTGTAAATAATGTAGTTTTCTTTTACCTTTTTTAAATAATTTTTAGTTTCATTAAATGGTATATCATGTAATTGGCTACCATCATAACTATATTCAGTATTACTTAACCACTTATTTACATTTCCTGAGCCTCCATTATATGCTGCTATTACCAAATTTACATCTTTAAATTCCTTGTATAGTTTACTTAGATACCAACATCCTATTTTTATATTTGTCTCAGGATCAAATATATCTACTTTATCTAATTTCAACTCATCCGTTGCCCATTTTTGCGTTATATCACTTATTTGCATTAATCCTTTAGCATTTCTTCTAGATACAGCTTTTTTATTAAACTTGCTTTCTACTTTCATTATGCTGTAAACTAGATTTTCATCAACATCAAATTCTTCAGAATAAGTCTGTACATATTCTGAATAGAATCTTGGATGAAATAACTTCAATACTACTTTATTTTCAAAACATAACCACCCTAAAACTAACAACACAAAGACTATAAATACAATTATAAATCTTTTTTTATTCACACCAATTCTCCTTTATATATGTTATTAGTTTACTAGCTTTATAGTTTAACAACTCTAAGTTTCCTGAGTTATCTATTATGTAATCTCCAAACTTTATTTTTTCATCTTGACTCATTTGAGAATTAATACGTTTTAAAGCCTCTACTCTTGTAGTGTTGTCTCTTTTTATAATCCTATTTATTTGTATTTTCTCATCACAAGTTACAACAATTAATTTATCAACTAAGTCTAGAAATTCACCTTCTATTAATAAAGCTGCATCAACTACTACTATATTTCTATTACTGATTTCTATATCCTTTATTCTTTTTTTTATCTCTTTTTTTATAGCTGGGTGAGTTATATTATTTAATTTTATCAACTTATTATCATCACTAAAAACTATAGATCCTAATTTTTTTCTGTTTAATGATCCATCTATGTTTTTTATTCGATTTCCAAATACTTCAAATACTTCTTTTAATATTTCTTTATTGTTCATAATATCTCTAGATATAATATCAGCATCAATTATATCTAGAGAATTTTGTTTTAATATTTCAGATAAACTACTTTTTCCACATCCAATATTTCCAGTTAGTCCTATTACTAACATTTAACCACCTACTTCGTTTCATACCAAGAATATCCAATATTTAAATCTACATCCAAATTAACATCCATAGCTACAGCATGTTCCATTTCATCTTTAACTATTCTTGATACTATTTCTACTTCATCTTCACAAGTCTCTATTATAAGTTCATCGTGTACTTGAAGTATTAATTTTGATTTCAAATTATTTTCTTCTAACTTTTTATATACATTAACCATGGCTATTTTTATTATATCTGCAGCACTTCCTTGTATCGGTGCGTTCATAGCTAACCTTTTTCCTAAATTTCTTAAAATTACATTTCCTGAGTTTATTTCAGGTATATATCTTCTTCTATTTAATATAGTTTTTACATATCCATCATTTTTAGCTTCTTCTATTGTACTATCCATATACGTTTTTATATCCTCGTATGTATTTAAGTAGTTATCTATATATGTTTTAGCTTCTTTTACTGATATTTTAAGATTTTGCGATAACCCAAAATCACTTATACCATATACTATACCAAAATTAACTGCTTTTGCAGCACTTCTTTGTTCACTTTTAACATCTTTTATTTCTATTCCAAAAACTTGAGATGCTGTTTTTGTATGTATATCCACATCATGATTAAATGCATCTATCATATGTTCATCCTGACTCATATGAGCTAATACCCTTAACTCTATCTGAGAGTAATCTGCATCAACTAGTTTATATCCATTATCTGCAATAAATACTTTTCTTATATTTCTTCCTAGCTCTAATCTTACTGGTATATTTTGAAGATTAGGCTCTGTAGATGAAATTCTTCCTGTAGTTGTTATTGTTTGATTAAAAGAAGAATGAATTCTATTACTTATAGGATTTATTATATTTATAAGTCCATCTACATATGTTGATTTCAATTTTACAATTTGTCTATACTCAGTTATCTTATCTATTATCTCATGCTTATCTCTTAACTTTTCTAATACTTCAGCATTAGTTGAGTATCCTGTTTTAGTTTTCTTTATAACTGGCAATTGTAATTTTTCAAATAGTATAACCCCTAATTGTTTTGGTGAATTTATATTGAACTCTTCATCAGCAAGTTCATATATTTCTTGTTCTAGTTTTTCTATAGACAATTTAAATTCTGCACCTAACTCAACTAATTTATCTTTATCTACCTTTACACCTTCATATTCCATATAACCTAAAACTTCAACTAATGGCATTTCAACATGATAAAATAATCCATCCATATCCATATCATTTAGCTTTTCTTCCATCTTAGGGCTTACTTTTTCAACAAGATTTATTATGCTACTTATATGTATATCAATCTCTTCTTTATCTAAATCTTCATATTGTTTAGCTTTCACACCTTTTCCTAACAATTCTTCTCTAGATTTTATTTTCTGTCCAAAATAATTCATAGCTATAGAATCATAAGTATAATCAGAACTTCCAGAGTCTATAAGATATTCAGCTATAGATATATCAAAATGCATATTATTCAAAAGTATTTTATATGGTCTTAATGATATATAATCTTCTTTTAACTCATAACCATATTTTCTTATTTCTTCACATTTTAATACTTCTTCTAATTCATGTATTTGTTCTTCATTTATGTAGTATATATCGTCTCCATTAACACTTAAATATATTTTCATTATATTTTTTTCAAGTATATTTCCGCTTTTTCTAATTGTTTTTAATATCAATTTTTTCTTATTTTTTACTTCTTTGATAAATTCAGATAAATCTTCAAGTTTACTTAAGTTCACATCTAACTCTTTAGTTTCACCATCATCATTTAAATCTCCACCTAATCTTGATATCAAGCTATTAAATCCTAATTCATTGAAAACTTCAATTAACTTAGACTTATCATAATCTCCAAACTCTAAATTTTCTAATTTACAATCTACCGGAACATCCCTTATTATTGTAGCTAACCTTTTACTCATTACCGCTAAGTCTTTATTTTCTTCTATCTTTTTCTTTGGACTCCCTTTTACTGAATCTATGTTTTCTATTATACTTTCAATACTTCCAAATTCTTTTATAAGCTTTATACCAGTTACTTCTCCAATTCCTGGCACTCCAGGTATATTGTCAGACTTATCTCCCATAAGACCTTTTAAATCTATAAATTGGGTAGGTGTCATTTGATATTTTTTCATAACTTCATCAAAAGTGTACTCATCCACTTCTCCTACACCTTTTTTTGTTATAAGTGTAGTTGTAGTATGAGATGCTAACTGTATAGCATCTTTGTCCCCAGTAACTATATATACTTTATATCCTTCTTTTTCTGCCTCTAATGATACAGTACCTATTATATCATCTGCTTCGTATCCTTCTAGTTCTAATCTATTTATATTAAACGCATCTAATAATTTTTTTAATGGTTCTATCTGTTGCTTTAATTCATCTGGCATTTTCTTTCTTCCAGCTTTATATTCCTTGTATTCTAAATGTCTAAAAGTAGGTGCTTTTTTATCAAATGCTACACTTATATGTGTAGGTTTATATGTTTCTATTATTTTAAACAACATAGTCGTAAATCCATATATAGCATTCGTATGTAATCCTTGTTTATTTGTCAAGTCAGGTAGTGCATAAAAAGCCCTATTAACTATTGAGTTTCCATCTATTATAACCAAAGTTTTTTCCAAGTATATCACTCCTAATTATTTATCCTTTGTATTATTACCAATTTGTATTATATTTAATATTACCATATTATTGAAAGTATATTAAGGGAAAATATATTGCTAAACACTTTTATTACTGTTATAATAAAGTTATAACAAGCCGGTTTGCTGGAATAGGCAGACGGGGCGGACTCAAAATCCGTTGCTAGCAATAGCGTGTGGGTTCAAGTCCCACAACCGGCACCAATGAAAAAAGAGAATAGATTAATCTATTCTCTTTTTTATTTATTATAATTGTTGAGATAACATTTTATATATTTCATATCTTTCTTTAGCATTTTCTTCTGTTATTTCAAATAATTCTTCAGCTACATCAGGGAATTGCTTAACTATAGCAGAATATCTCACCTGTCCCATTAAGAAATCCCTAAAACTTTCTGTAGGTTCTTTAGAATCTAGTATAAACGGATTTTTTCCTTCTTGTTTCAGATTCGGATTATATCTATATAAATGCCAATATCCACATTTTACAGCTTGTTCCTCATTTGCAATAGTTCTTCCCATACCTTCTTTTAATCCATGTGATATACATGGCGCATAACATATTATAAGTGATGGACCATCATAATTTTCAGCTTCTATTACAGCTTTTATCAATTGATTTTTATCCGCACCTAATGATACTTGAGCTACATATACATTACCATATGTCATAGCCATTCTTCCTAAATCTTTTTTCTTAGTTCTTTTTCCTGCTGCTGCAAATTTAGCCATAGCTGCAACTGGCGTAGCCTTAGATGCCTGCCCTCCAGTATTTGAATATATTTCTGTGTCAAATACTAATACATTTACATCCTCTCCTGATGCAAGTACATGGTCTAGCCCACCATATCCTATATCATACGCCCAACCATCTCCTCCAAGTATCCATTGGGATCTCTTTACTAAATAATCCTCAACTTCTTTTATTTTGTTTACTATACTAGATACTTTTTCATCAGAATAGTTAATATTTTCGATTGCTTTTTGAACGCCTTCTGATGCACACTTAGACTCTTGTCCATTATTTTTATTTTCTAACCAATAATTAAATGCTTTTTTGATTTCATCATCTATATTCATATCTACTAATTCACTTAGTAAGTTTTGTATTCTATTTCTAATTTGTTTAACGCCTAGATACATACCATATCCATACTCTGCATTATCCTCAAACAAAGAATTTGCCCATGATGGTCCTCTTCCTTCATGATTTATAGTATATGGAGTTGATGGAGCTGATCCTCCCCAAATTGAAGAACATCCGGTTGCATTTGCAATCATCATTCTATCTCCAAATAGTTGGGTTACTAGCTTTATATACGGAGTTTCTCCACATCCTGCACAAGCTCCTGAAAATTCTATAAGTGGCTGTCTAAACTGACTTCCCTTAACAGTATTTGGGCTAACTATATCTCCCTTACATGATACTTTAGATACTGCAAACTCCCAGTTTGGAACTTCATTCCCAGTTTGAGTTTCTAAAGGCTCCATAACTAAAGCTTTTTCTTTTGCAGGACATATATCAGCACAATTTCCACAACCTGTACAATCCATTGTGTCAACTTGCATTCTATATTTTAAATTTTCAAACCCTTTACCTATAGCTTTTTTAACTGTAAATGTTTCGGGAGCTTGAGTTACTTCTTCTTCATTTAATAAAAATGGTCTTATACAAGCATGTGGGCATACATAAGCACATTGGTTACATTGAATGCAATTTTCTAATATCCATTCAGGAACATTAATTCCTACGCCTCTCTTTTCATACGCTGCCGTTCCATTAGGGAATGTTCCATCTTCTATACCATTAAATGCACTTACTGGTAAATCATCCCCTTCTTGCGCATTCATCGGTCTTAGTATATTCTTTATAAATTCCGGTTCATTTACAGTTTTATCTTTATCTTTTGCCATTTTCCATGAATCTAAAATCTCTATTTTAACAATAGAATTCATTCCTTTTTCAACAGCTTCGTAGTTCATATTTACTACTTTTTCACCTTTTTTACCATAAGCTTTTTTTATAGAATCTTTTAAATGTTCTTTAGCTTCTTCTGTTGGTATTATTTCGGCTAATTTAAAGAACGCAGACTGCATTATCATATTTATCCTATTTCCAAGACCTATTTCCTGAGCTATTTTAGTTGCATTGACAGTATAGAACTCTATATTATTTTCAGCTATATAGTTCTTAATTCTATCTGGTAGATGACTCTCTAATTCTTTTTGGTCCCAGATACAGTTAAGTACAAATACTCCGCCTTTTTTAAGTCCTTTTAATAAATCATATTCATTTACATAAGATTGATTATGACAAGCTATATAATCAGCTTCATCTATTAAATATGTTGATTTTATAGGTTGTTTTCCAAATCTTAGATGAGACATAGTTATTCCACCAGATTTTTTAGAATCATAAGCAAAATATGCTTGTGCAAACATATCTGTATTATTTCCAATTATCTTTATTGCTTGTTTATTAGCTCCTACAGTACCATCTGATCCTAATCCCCAAAACTTACATCTTATAGTTCCATCTTGACTTATTTTAAAACTTCTATCTACTTCTATTGATCTATTAGTTACATCATCATCTATTCCTACTGTAAAATTATTTTTAGAGTTTTCGCATTTTAAATTATCATATACAGCTTTTATGTCCGCAGGTGTTGTATCTTTTGATCCTAATCCATATATTCCACCTATTATCTTTGGAGAGTTTTCACATTCATAAAAAGCTGATTTTACATCTAAATATAGTGGTTCGCCTATAGAACCCGGTTCTTTAGTCCTATCTAATACACAAATTTTTTCTACACCTTCTGGTATAACCTTCATAAAGTGTTTTACTGAAAATGGTCTATATAAATGAACTTTCACTAATCCATATTTTTCTCCTTGAGAATTTAAATATGTTATAGTTTCTTCTATCGTTTCTGTTACAGAACCCATAGCTATTAATATATATTTGGCATCTTCTGGTCCAAAATAGTCAAATAAACCATGTGGTCTCCCTGTTAAACTACTCATTTTATCCATATAATCTTCAACTATAGGTACAATATCTTCATAATACTTATTAGAAGCTTCTCTAGTTTGGAAATATATATCAGGATTTTGTGCTGTCCCTCTTGTAACTGGATGATTAGGAGATAAAGCTCTGTTTCTAAACTCTTGTAATGCTTTTTTATCTATTAATTTTTCATAATCTTCATAATCTAAAACTTCTACTTTTTGAATTTCATGTGATGTCCTAAAGCCGTCAAAAAAGTGAATAACTGGCAATCTTCCCTTTATGGCCGCTAAATGAGCTACAGGCGCTATGTCAGCTACTTCTTGAACTGAACTTGATGCTAATAAAATACAACCAGTCTGTCTTGCAGCCATAACGTCTTGATGATCTCCAAATATAGATAAGGCCTGTGATGCTATTGCTCTAGCGCTTACATGAAACACTCCAGGTAATAATTCTCCTGCTACCTTATACATATTTGGTATCATAAGTAATAACCCTTGAGATGCTGTAAATGTAGTTGTCAATGCTCCAGATTGAAGTGACCCATGGAAAGCACCTGCTGCACCTGCTTCTGATTGCATTTCAACTACACTAACTTTTTGACCAAATATATTTTTTCTACCTTGAGCTGACCATTCATCTACAACCTCTGCCATCGTAGATGATGGTGTTATTGGATATATTGACGCAACGTCAGTAAAGGCATACGCAACATGTGCAGCAGCCGTATTTCCATCTATAGTAATTATTTGTTTACCCATCTATTAAACCTCCTAATTTACCTTTATTAGCATATGTATTTTAAGCTCTACTCACCTTTAAGTATTATTTACAATATTTAATTTATATATACTAATACAAATAAACTAAAAAATACTCTCTATAAATATAGAGAGTATTTTTTAATTTGATAGATTTACTAATGAATTTACTAATGATGCTTCTGAAACTTGTGCTATATCAGTAATTTTTCTATTTTGCTCAGTTATTGAAATGATATATTTTAAATTTTCTTTAGTGTTATCTAAAATATAATAATTTATAATTTTAGATTTATCTTTATTATAAGCTACTGCATTTGGAATATCTAAAGCAGTGTTTTGAATAAGATTTTCAATATTTTTGCCTTTATAGTCTTTTAGTTCATTCTCTTTTATGTTTTCTGTATTTATATACCCTTGATTATTATATAAATCTACTACAATATCAGCTGATTTTAAAGATTCTGGAACATCTTCAAATCCAGATGATGTTCCTACAAATTCATTACTTTCAACATCAACTACTTTATTTTTTTCTATATCTATATATAGAGCACTACTTTCATAACCTTCCTTTGGATAAACCAGCTCTAAGTTTAATTCACTTAAAAGTTGTTGTGAATCTAAACCTTTGTAATTTTTATAATCCTCAGTATTTATATAATATGTTGTCAAGTATGGTTTCCCCATGTTATTTATCACATATTCGTAATCTTTTCCCATTATCTCACTTATATCATTTTGAACTTTTGTTATATTTTTTTGTTGAGTTGCTTTATCTATCTCTTTATCTTTTTTGTTGTTCATACTGCATCCTGAGAATATTAGTATGGAAATTAGCACAATGCTAATTATCTTAAAATTCTTCATACACTAATCCTCCTAAATTTACTTATACTTAATTATATATTATTTTGCATCTTTAAATAACACATATTATCATATTGTAATATTTTTGTAAAACTTCTTATTTGAAATTAAGTTGGCTTTATATTTTTTATAACTATGAATTAGTATGATATAATAAATAATGATAAATTTAGGGGGAGGACATTTTTTTATGGATTTAAAACAACTTGAAGTTTTTGTAGCAGTTGCAAAATATAATAGTTTTTCTAAGGCTGCCAAAGAACTATTTCTTACACAACCTACAGTTAGTGCCCATATTCAAAATCTTGAAAAAAATCTTGATACAGTATTAGTAAATAGAAATAATAAAGTAATAACTCTTACGAAAGCTGGTGAAATTTTATATGAACATGCTATTTATATATTAAATAATTGTAAAAAAGCAGTTTATGATATAAAGGAATATAGTGGTAAGATAGAAGGTGTGATAGATATAGCCTGCAGTTCTATCCCCGAAACATATATACTTCCTGATTTTTTAAAAAACTTCTATGGTGCTTATCCTAATGTACAATTTAGTATAAGCCGTTACGATTCTCAAGATGCTATATCAGAAATTTTAAACGAACGTATTAGTTTTGGTTTTGTGGGTTCTAAGGTTAATAACAAACAAATTGAATATGTAGACTTAATTGATGATGAACTTGTTTTAATAACTCCAATTGATTTAATTATAGAAAATGAAAATAATTATATTGATATAGAAAAGCTTAACAATTTAAAATTTATAATGAGAAAAGACGGTTCTGGAACTCAAAGTATTGTAATTAACAAACTTAAGTCTCACAAAATTCCAGTTAATAATTTAGATACTATAGCTTATGTAGAATCTAATGAATCTATAAAAGAAATGGTTAAATTAGGTCTAGGTGTATCTTTTGTATCTTATAATTCTGTTATAGACTATGTAAACTTACACAAAGTAAGATTTTATAAAATTAAAAATATAGACTTTGACCGAAAATTTTATTTTATATATTCAAAAAAGAAAGCTTTTACCCCTTTAGAATATAAGTTTTTAGATGGAATATGTGATTATTTTAATATAAATATACAAAAAAAAGATAAGTGATTTCTCACTTATCTTTTTTTTTATGCTTCTAATGTATAAAAAGCCTTATATCCTTTATACATTTCATATATATCTGCTTTAGATACTATTTCGTATGGAGCATGCATATTTAATACTCCCACTCCACAGTCTATTACTTCTGCACCATATTCAGCTAATATATAAGCGATTGTTCCACCGCCACCTTGGTCTACTTTACCAAGTTCTGATATTTGCCAAACAACATTAGCTTTATCAAATATTCTTCTTACTTCTGCTGCAAACTCTGCATTAGCATCATTGCATCCACCTTTTCCTCTTACACCTGTGTATTTAGTTAATGCAACTCCATGTCCCATAAAACATGAATTTCTCTTATCTAAAACATCTGGGTATGTTGGATCAAATCCAGCTGAAACATCAGCTGATAATACCTTTGAATTAGCCATCGCTCTTCTAACTTTAAGTTCACAGTAGTTTCCTTCTAAATTTATAAGTTCAGCTACTGTATTTTCAAAGAATTTTGAATGCATTCCTGTATTACCTTGAGATCCTACTTCTTCTTTATCTACACATAATGCAACAGCTGTATATTTTGGATTTTCAATATCAAATATAGATTTTACTGCAGCATAAGAACATACTCTGTCATCATGTCCATAAGCCATAACCATAGCTTTATCAAATCCTAAATGTCTAGCTTTTCCAGCTGGTATAATTTCTATCTCAGCAGTTAAAAAATCTTTTTCAGTCATGTTGTATTTTTCATTTAATAATCTTAATACATTAGCTGAAACTGCGTCCTTTTCTTCACCTTCTAGAGGCATATGTCCTATTAAAAGATTCAATCCTTCACCAGTTACACCTTCGCCTAATTTCTTTTGCATTTGATCAGCTGCTAAATGTATTAGCAAATCTGTTATACAAAATACTGGATCATTGTCATCTTCACCTATGCATATATCAACTTTTGTTCCATCTTTTAATATAACAACTCCATGTATTGCAAGTGGTAATGCTGTCCATTGATATTTTTTAATTCCACCATAGTAATGAGTCTTTAAAAGAGCCATATTTCCATCTTCATATAATGGATTTGGTTTTAAATCTATTCTAGGAGCATCTATATGACCTCCAACTATTCTCATTCCATTTTGTAATTCTTCTTGTCCTATTACAAATAATGCTACACCTTTATCTTTATTACCTGCATATATTTTGTCCCCTGCAGCTATACTTCCTTTTGACATAGCTTCTTCTACTGATATGTATCCATTTTCTTTAGCTTGTCTTATTATTTCTCTAGCTGAAGTTCTTTCAGTTTTTCCTGCATCTAAAAACTTCATATACTCATTTGCATAATTCATAACTGTGTCTAGCTCTTTGTTTTCATTAATTTGATTCCACGCATTTTTAAATTCATGTCTTAAACTCATATTAAATACACCCTTTCTTGTAAAAATTCCCTTGTGATAATTATAGCACAATTATATAAATAGATTAGTAAATTTTCTAGTTCTTTTTGTTTTTCATTGCTTCTTCATATTCTTCTGGTGAAACAACTTTTATATTCTCAAGTCTTGATCTAAAATGACCTCTAAAATGCTCTAGGTATTCTTTTCTTAAATTTTCTCTTTCTTTGTGTTCTTCTTCATTTAGACCTTCACCTTTGTGTTTTTTTGCTAACTCATTTATTCTGTTTAGTTTATCTTTATCAAATTCATTGTTCATTTTATAATCACTCCTAAAAAAATAATTTATTTTCTTTAAATTCTTCTATATTTTTATAATCTCTTAAAAATTCATCTAAACTTTCGTATATTATATTTATTCCCTTTTCTATTTCATATAAACTAGGTTGTGCTATATTTATTCTAAAAAATCTATCATCTATTGCGGTATCAAAAAAATGACTGCCTGATAAAACAGATACTCCTTTTTTTAACATAAAAGAACTAAACTCCTTAGATGAATAACCTCTAGGCAACTCTAAAAAGAAATTTATACCTCCTGATGGTAGTTTTAATTTTAATTTATTACATAGTTTTTCATCTATACACTTTGATGCTAATTTAAATTTTTCAGTATATGCGAATTCTATTTTTTTTATATAATCATTCCAATCAAAATTTTTCATATAATGATACATTGACCTTTGAATAATTCCTGATGTTGAAATATCTGAAGAATATTTAGCCCATAAAATTTTTTTTAAAATTTCACAAGGCATCTCAACTAGTCCTATTCTAAGACCTGGCATAAGTATTTTAGAAAAACTTTTAATATAAATCACTCTACCTTTATCATCATAACTCCTAAGTGGATAGTGCTCATATGAATCAAATTTCAAATCACTCATAAAATCATCCTCTAGTATATAAAAATCATATTCTTCAGCTAATTCTATAAGCTTTTTCTTTTTATACGATGAGTAAGTTATTCCTGTTGGATTTTGATAATTAGGCATTGTGTAAAATATTTTAGGTCTTAACTTTTCAAGCTTTAACCTTAGTATGCCTATATCTATTCCATCTTCTAACATCGGTACACTTATTATTTTAGCACCTCTATTTTTAAATACCTCTAAGGCTCCACTATATGTAGGCTCTTCAACGAAAACTAAATCTGAATAATTGATTATTCCTTTACACACGATGTCTATACCTTGTTGAGCTCCAGAAATTATTTGTATATTATCTTTTTCAGTTTTTATATTTAGATTTTCTAAATAATTCACTAGCATTTCTCTTAATTTTATAAATCCTAATCCATCGTCATATTCAAATATTGAGTGTCCTTCTTGTTCTAAAGCCATATTTATAGATTCTTTAAAATCATCAATAGGAAACATATCTATAGCTGGATTTCCATTATCAAACCTTATAACCCCATCCATAGAAATTTTTCTGTCCTTATTAACATTTCGCTTCGAATCAGATACAAAGGTTCCACTACCTATATTTTTATATACATAACCTTCTTTTTCTAATAACTCATATGCTTTTACAATAGTAGTATTGTTAACTTCTAATTCTTTCGCTATTGTTCTTATTGGTGGAAGTTTTTTATTTTCTTTTATATCCGCTTCTATAATCATACGTTTTATATGATTATAAATTTGTAAATATTTAGGACTGTCTTGACTTATCTTAAATTTATAATTATCCATTTTATCCCCACTTAAAACGATATTGTTAGTACATACCTTTATTGATGCACGTAAATATATTTGATATTATTATGTATATATAATACCAAAATTTATAAAAAAAGGGGATAGTAATTATGTATTACGACTATCATATGCATTCAAATTTCTCTGGAGATAGTAAAACAGACATGGAGGACATGATAAAAAGGTCTATAGATTTAAATTTAAAAGAAATATGTTTTACAGATCATGTAGACTACGACATAATAAGCGATGTTGAATTTGAAACTGATTATAATGCTTATTTTGAAAAAATCAATATGCTTAAAAGCAAATATAATGGTGATATAATTATAAAAAAAGGCATTGAAATGGGTGTTCAGCCTCATATACTAAAAAAGTGCTCTGATGATATAAATAGTTACCCTTTTGATTTTGTTATTTGTTCTATGCATGCAATTGATAAAGTTGATTTATATAATGGAACTTTTTTCAATGATAAAAGTCAATTCCAAGCTTATGAAAAGTACTATGAAACATTATATAGCATAGTTAAAAACTACAATGATTATTCTGTTTTAGGACACTTAGACTTAATAAAACGCTACGGAGACTTTAAATCAGAACTTGATGATAAGCTTTTTTATGATATTTTAGAAGCTATATTAAAAGAAACCATTTATAATGGAAAAGGTATTGAAATAAATGCATCTTGCTTTAGATACGGACTTAAAGATTTAACTCCATCTACTAAAATACTTAAAATGTATAAAGAACTAGGCGGCGAAATCATAACAACTGGTTCAGATTCTCATATTCCATCTCAAGTTGCATATAATTTTAACTATATTTACAATAAGTTAAATGAACTTGGTTTTAAATATATAACTAAATTCGATTCAATGAATCCAAGTTTTATAAGTATCGAAAATTTAATTTAAAAATGAAAAAATAACTTCTATAAATTTATAGAAGTTATTTTTTCATTTTTAGAACTTAATTTGAATATAACTTAAGATAGGAGGTGCTGTAATTGAAAATTCCTAATCTTGTATATTCAACATTGATACTTTTTATATCTAATTTTATAGTTAGAATAATCGGATTTTTATATAAGATTTTTTTATCAAATAATTTATCTGAAATTCACTTAGGTATTTATCATCTTGTGTTTAATATTTTAATGATTTGTATAGCAGTTACTACAACAGGAATTCCTACTGCGCTTAGTTGCTTAGTTGCTAGAAAAAAAGCATTTAATGATAAACATAGCACCAATACACTCTTTATCTCCGCAATATATATATCCTTTTTTATAGCAGCTTTAATTTCAATATTTATAGGTGTTAATTCTAATTATTTATCCTCTACAGTTTTACATAGCAATGACATGTCTATATTTATATTAGCCATATGCCCTGCTATAATAGCTATAACTTTATCAAACGTAGTTAGAGGCTACTATTATGGCATTAAGAAAGTTAATACACCTGCTATATCTCAAATATTAGAACAAATTTCTAAAATTTTATTTGTTTATTTAATAGTTAAAAATTTTAGAGATCCTAACTTAATTTGCTTATCCGCTATAATAGGTATATCCATAGGTGAATGTATTAGTTTAGTTTTTTTAACTTTCAACTTAGCGAAAAAACCTTATATAGATAATAAATACACTATAAATATAAAAGAATTTGTATCAGCATCTTATAATACCGTTAAAATGTCTTTACCTATAACTTGTAATCGTATGTCTAATATTATACTTAACTCAGTTAGTTCGATGATAATTCCATCTAGATTAACACTTTCTGGAATTACCTATTCTAATGCTTTAGGCATTTACGGTACAATATCTGGAATGGTATTTCCATTTATTTATCTTCCATTTATGCTAGTTTCTGCTCTTGTAGTAAATATAATTCCAAATATATCTTTAGATGTATCTAGAAAAAATATATCTGCTATTAAAAGTAAAATATGCTTCTCTATTGTACTTACGCTAGCCATGGGAATTTTTTGTTCCTTTTTATTTTATTTTTTCGGACAAAAATTATGTATTACTGTATTTAATAATGAACTTGCAGGTATTTATCTGAAATATATGTGTTTAGTTCCACTTTTCTTAAGCTTAAATCACATACTTTCAGGAATTTTACATTCTATAGGTAAAGAGTATCTGTCTAGTCTCATAGGTATCTCTTATATGATTGTTCAGACTATCTGCCTTTACTTTATATTACCTATCCCTAATATAGGCTTAGGCGGTTATATAATAATCTTAACAGTTATTCCTTTTTTAGCTTCTTTAAGTAATATATATGTGTTACTTAAATATTTAAAATCATTAAAATAAGGTGGTTATAAATATGATTATTTTAAATTCTACATATAATTCTTGTTTTTGCTTTTTTAATAAAAATAATTGTTTATATATTAAAAATGATTCTGGAGATATGAAAAAATTGTCTAGCAATATATATACTTACTCAGCTACCATAGACAATATCAATGTTATTCATATATGCTTTATAGATTTGAAAGGTTTTTTTAATTATTGTATATATGAAGATAATAATTTATTAAGTATATCAAAATTAAAATTAAACGGTGCTGTAAAAAAAAATAAAAATCTATCTTTGTATATTTTAAATAATTCATTGAATGTATTTTTTGCTAAACACTTAAATCATAATACTTATAATATACATCATCTACATTATAATTTAAAAACTTATGATTTATCATATAATATAATCAATGATGTTTATAAATCTAATAATTCAATTTATAAAGTTAAAATTTCTAATAATGAAATTATATGTTCTTACAATAACACTCCAACAGGTGAAGTTAACATTCAATCTGTAATCTTTGATAACTTAAGCAAATCTTGGTTAAAATTCTCAAATACGAAAATTAATAATCTTTTGTTTAATTATTACGATAGCATAAAATATGAATAACGATAAAAAGAGCATTGATTTTATCAATGCTCTTTTTATCGTTATTCATATAAGTGTATATAATTTACTACTTGCACTTATGATCGTTGTCATCACATTTGCCTGTAAATTGTGAAAAATCACAAACACTACCAAATGTATCTACTAATCTAGGTTTTATTCTTGTTGGATCACCTAGAACTACGATTTGTTCTTCTATTAATGCACTAACTACACTTTGTAAGCAAAGTACAAGGTCTATTCCATTAGGTATTTCTAATTCATAGCAAGGCTTGTTATTTACTATTTCTTGAGTTATTATCCCTTTACCTATACAGTCAACTGTTAACTGTGTTTGGAAATCTTGTCTCAACGTAAATCCTCTTCCGTCTGCTGGTACTACTAAGTCGCTAGATAAAGTATTGAAGTAGAATACTACACAATTTGAATCATCACATTTTGAATCACACTTACTACATGGTGTAGCTATAGCTGTGAATTCAGAACATCCAAATCGTCCTGTTAATTCTATTTCTAAGTCATAAACAATTACACTTAATCCTTTTTGTTTATATGCTACATTTTGACCCAAACACTTTTCATTGCAACATCTATTTAATTGACCACAAACATTGTATTCAAAAACTGATTTACATTTCTCTGGCTTATTATCAACTTTTTCAACCTTTAATTGCTCTAATGATGTCGTTCCTGGATTTATTTTTATAGTTGAATAGTTTATACATACTTTTTCTATTGTTACATTAGTTTGAGTAGTTCTTGGTAATGGACCACATAAGTTTCCTAATTCATATTTAAAGTTTAAATCATCGCCGTTTAATTTTTTACCATCTGTAAATACTCTAAACATTATAGTATCGTATATTCTATTTGTTTCTATAGGATATAGCATTGCTTGTGATATTGAAAACTTAGGTGGAGTTAAAGGATGACTACATTCTTCTTGACAAGGGTTTGGGAAGCAATTTTCTGTACAATCATCTTCTTTGCAGTTACAGCAACCTGTGTTACCTCCGCAATTGTGTTGATGTTCATTACAATCGCATTTACACTCACATTCACACTCACATTGTATATATGGGTTGCATTGTGGCTTGTTACATCCATTTGGTTTACATCCTCTGTTTAAATCATCTTCTATTTCATTAGTGTCTATATAGCTACTACTATTTTCTATATTTTGAGTAGGCTTTATTACTCTTTTGCTAACAACTTTCTTAGCTCTCATTAAATCCTTCATTCAGTTTTGTCCTCCCCTTTGATTGTCTTCTTAAAATACAGGCTCTTGATTATGCCTAATTAATAATATGCATGTATTTTATTAATTGTTACTTAATTACTCTTATATTAATTAATTCTTGATAGAATAAATTTTTCTTCGATTAATATACATTTATTAAGCAATTATTTTAAGGAGGTTCTTATGGGGTTTTTTAATGAATGCACCTACATATTAAGAAAAACTAATAAAGATATGATACTTGTCAAATCTGAAGATAAATTAACTTATAGTTATTTTAAAAATAGCGATTCTTGCACTTTTTCTGAAAATCTTACTCTTTTTCCAATAGATTTTTCTAATTATCATTTTGATATAGATGCTAACGATGTAGCCTATGGAATATTTGTAGACAGTTCAATAAATATTTTAAAATTTAACAATAATAACAATAAATTTTCACTTATTCATAAAATTAGCTATGACAATAAAAACTTCGCTATAAATTTTCCATACATTAAATATGTAAACGATCAAATACATATTATTTACTACTTAACCAGTAGAAATCATCCTACTACTATACTATTTCATCATTACAACGATGGTTATAAGTGGATTGAAAATAAAATAGATTTTATAAATCTCCCTCTACTCGATAACTTTGTAGTTTGTTTTAACAATAGTATTGCAAATATATTTTACTTTAAAGAAAGTAAAGATTTCCCACAAATATATACTTCATCTTTTTGCTTAAATAGTCTAAGTTGGAATAAACCCTTACAAATTACAAATTCTTATACAAATAAAATTTACTTATCAATTTTAAAAGATAAGCTAAATTTTTATCATCTTGCGTTTTGCGATAAAAGTGATGGTAAATATTTCATAAGATATTTAAATGGATATTTAAATAATAATAATTTTGAAGAAATGATAAATACAACTATAAATACGCCATCTATATATTTATTTCCATCTATAGTAAAGTATAATTCTGATATATTTATATCTTATGTTAATGAAAATATACTTTATACTCGCTCTTCTAAAGATTTAGGTGAGACTTGGAGTGATAGTATAGAAGATTGTAATAGTATTAATGATAAGTTTATTAGAGGATATCTAAGATCAAACTACTGTAATGACTTAGATTATACTTCTAGTTGCTTATTTATAAGCAAAAATCCATTTGGTATATTAGGTAATTTTGTATAATAAAAAAAGTATTGTGAAAACACAATACTTTTTTTATTCCCAAAACACCGATGGCCCTCTAAATTCAGACCCGAGAATCTCCCAGGTGGGTGTACTACTAGCAGTTTTTAACTTCCCCCATAATTATGAAGGGGCATGTTATACACCACTAGACTCATACTCCCATTCAAACTTTGTCGGTTGAATTTAAATAAGCACTGTCGCATGCCTCAGGATTTCATATTTTTATTATATAATAAATTTTCAAATTTTGAAAGGATTTTTATTTAGCAAATTAATCATTTTTTTTCTCTTTTTCAACTTTTTACTTGTTTATTCTCACATAATCATCATCAATATACTCATCTGACTCATCTTCAATCTCATAATACTCTTCATTTTCGAAGTATTCTTCTTCAAAATCATCATATATATCTTCTTTTATATCAGTGTAACAATTTTTATTATTTTTTACACTTTTATTACTTTTATTATCAGTTCTTAAAAGTCCACCTAAAAGTTTTAAATTACTTAAACTCCCCAAATTATTTATACTAGCTAGTGAGCTTAAGCTAAATCCAGTTCCACTTTCCTCTCCTATATCATCTGGCAAAAATAATTCTGCAAAAAGCTCTATTTTCTTTTTCATATCCATAGCTTTTTCTACTGACTCTTTTTTACTTTCTGGAAAAACTTCTAATATTTCTTTTATCATCATATTTTTCTTATCAGCTTCTTCCATACTTCTAAAAAAATCTGATTCATCTTCATCATCTATCATATCTACATTGCTAAGTTTTTTTATTCCTCTAACTAAATCTAATACACTTTCCATTTTTACAAGAACTTTTTTTTCATCTCTATCCATATATTTTTTAGTTCTCGTTATGATTTCTAATCCTCTATCTAAATCATCATCACTTAATTCTAACATTTTCATGCCTTTATCCAAATCATTAATACTAAAACTAGATATATCTTCTATAGTTTCTTCAATGTCTACTATGTTTTTTTCATCTTCTATATTATCATTTTCATCTGATTTTTTAGGTCTCAACTTATTTTTCAATTTTATTTTATTATTTTTATTTAATCCTTTAGACCTCATATAACCATCTTCTGTATTCATATCTATATCACTATATTTACTTTTATTATTATCTAACAAAGATATATTACCATTGCTAAGCGCGATCATCCCTAATATAAATAGTAAATTGTTCACCATTAGTCACCCCTTACTATATACTACTCCTAATATATAAACTATGTTTTATTTACTATTGTTGTTACTTTTTTTATAAGTTTGCATATATATTATTTATAAGTATTTTTTATTTTTCATATTATTAATCATAATTTAACTTCTACTTGCTATATATAAATAATATGAATTTAATTAAATATATATTATTGAAAGAGGTGTTTTTATGAAAAAAATAGATAAAGAAGCTATGGAAAAATTTGCACAGGATAAAAACATAGATAAAAACAAAATTGAAGAAATAGCAAATGGTTATAAAGATAAATCTGAAGATGAACTTATGGATGAGCTTGTTAAGATAGGAAAGACACTTCAAGGAAAAGAAGAAGTTGTTGAAAAATTCAAGGCTTTCTTAGATGAAAATCAGAGAAAAAAAGTTGATAGCATAATGAATAAAATATCTAATTCTGAAGCTCAAGAAAAAATCAGCAATAAAAAATCTAAAAAATCTAAATCTGATCAAACAAAAAAAGAGTCTTCTAATAAAAAATCAAATAAATCAGAACATCAAAAAACTTCTAAGTCTCCTAAATCAGAACATGTCGATGAGTCAAATAAACCTAATAAAAAAATGAAAAAAATAATAAAAAAGGTTAAGAAAAATGAAGCTTAATTAATTTTATAATAAAAAATGTAACCTATAAATAGGTTACATTTTTTATGCCTTTACAGGTTCAAGCTTATTATGTATTTCTTGAATAATACTTTCCTTTAAAAATCTTGCTCTATCTAATAATTGATTACACTTCATAAAATATTCATTTACCATTACTTCATCTTCTAATCCTAATAGATTAACTTTAACATTTAATATAGCACCTTCAATTCCACTATACATCAGTAATGTTCCCACTCCAATATCTGTTATAGCATTTTGATTACCATATCTAGATATATAACTTATTAGCTCTAAGGCTTCTAAAGATACTGTAGCTGTTTTAAATGGAACTTCTATAGAAAATCCAGTTGCACATTTTATAGCTACTTTTCTTGATTCCTTTTCTTCTTCTGTTTCTTTAGGCATTTTTAAAGCTTTCATATATTCTTCAAATGATTCAGTATCCTTATCTACTAACAACATTAGTTCTTCTCTTATATCACCTAATTTATTAAATTTTTCTGTAAATTCTATCCTTATTGTTTCATCTAAATTTTCATATTTTTTCTTTCCAAAGCTTAAATTCGCCATCATTCTCGCCAAACTCACACCAATATTTGAAGCTAATGCCGCGACGGACCCCCCACCTGGAGCAGGTGAATTTGAGTCTACCTCTTTAGAGAAATCCTCTACTGTCATTTCAACTAATTTCATATATTCTCCCCCTTTGTAAATGTATATTTATTAATTATATAAACTTTTAAATTAAGTACATATAATTCCATATAAAAATATGTTTATATAAATTAATTTAATACATATTCGCAATCTTGATCTCTTAAAATTTGTTTATTAGAAACAACTAACTTTCCACATTTATAAACATCCGATGTGTGATTTATTCCAAAGTGATACATTAAATATTCTATATTTGGTGCATCAAATATTACTAAGTCAGCTTTCTTACCGATTTCTATAGATCCAATACTCTCTTGTCTATCTATTGAATATGCGGCATTTATAGTAACTGCACTCAATACTTCACTAGGTGTCATTTTAAGTCCTAGACATCCTAATTGCATTACAAATTGCAAATTTTCACTTGGGCAACTCCCTGGATTATAATCACTAGATAACGAAACAGCTACTCCTGAATCTATCATTTTTCTACTATTTGCATATGCTTTATTCAAATTAAAAGATGTTCCAGGAAGTATATTAGCTATTACCCCACTTTGAGCCATTTCTTTAATTCCATCTTCACTAGCTGCCATTAAATGATCAGCTGATATACATCCAACTTCTGCTGAAAGTTCAGCTCCACCTAATGATACAATTTCATCTGCATGTATTTTTAATTTATAACCTAACTCTTTAGCTTTTAAAAATATCTTTCTAGTTTGATTAATATTGAATACTGCATCTTCACAAAATACATCACAAAATTCAGCTAAATCTAATTCTTTAATTTTTGGCATCATATCATTTATTATTATATCTACAAATTCATCAGAATTTTCTTTATACTTCATAGGAACAGCATGAGCTCCTAAAAAAGTATTCACTATATCTATGTAGTGATTTTTATTTAACTCTTTAGCTACTTCTAACTGTTTTATCTCTGTTTCTAACTCTAAACCATACCCACTTTTAGCCTCTACAGTAGTCACTCCAAATTCTAACATTCTGTCTAAGCTTTTATTAGCTTTATTATATAAATCTTCAAAACTAGCATTTTTTGTTGATGTTACTGTACTTAAAATTCCTCCACCGCTTTTTAATATATCTAAGTATGGAACTCCATCTAGCTTTTTAGCAAATTCATTTTCTCTACTACCACCATGTACTAAGTGAGTATGGGAATCAATAAGCCCAGGTGTAACTAATCTGCCATTCGCATCATGTATTTGTGTTTCTTCATTTACTAAATGATTATATCCATCTCCAACTCCTATATCGTAAAATTTACCATCTTTTATTGCTACATATGCATTTTCTATTATTTCTATATTATTCATAGCCTCACCTATGAAAGGCGAATCGCCTTTCATAGTAGCTAGTTTACCTATATTTTTTATAATTAAATTAACATTCATAGTTTCTACTCCATTAAACTAGTCTCTAGAACTTTATCTAAAGAGAAATTTTCAAGCCCTAAGTAATAAGATGCGCAATCAACTAAAGCTTCCATAGGACAAAGACCTACTATCTCACTTCCTGTAATATTTACACCATATCTTCTCGCTTCCATTTTTACAGCTTCATACGCTCTATACATAGCAGTCTTTGTATAATCAGTTAAGTTCATAGTAACTTGAGTTATTCCTCTTTCTGGTATTTCTACTGGACCTGCCTTTATAAATCTATAGCCTCCACTAGACTGTCTTATAGTTTTTGCTATATTCGTAGCAATTTCTATATTAGGAGTATCTAAGTTTATATTGTAAGCTATTAATGGTTTTCTAGCCCCTATAGCTATTGCCCCTGCTGTTTTATGCTTTTTAGCTTGTCCAAAATCTGGTGCCCAATTCGAATCTTCAAACTTTTGATCTAGTCCTTCATACTCACCCTTTCTTACCTTTGCCAAATTCTCTCTTTCTGGATTTGATGCAGCACTCTCATACAAAAATACTGGTATATCATATAATTTAGCTACTTCATCACCTAATTCTTTTGCTAGTTCTACAGCTTCATCCATAGACATTCCTTTTATAGGTATAAATGGACAAACATCAGTAGCTCCAAATCTAGAATGTTGCCCTTTGTGAGTATTCATATCTATAACATCTCTAGCTACCCCTATAGCTTCTAAAACTGCTTTTTTAACTGCTTTAGGTTCTCCTATAACTGTAACTACAACTCTATTGTAATCTTTATCTGCTTCATAATTTAAAAGTTTAACGCCTTCTTTTCCTCTAAGCGGTGAAACTATTTTCTCTATTTTCTCTAAATCTCTACCTTCACTAAAATTTGGTACACATTGTACTATAGCCATATTAATATTCCCCCTATAAACTACATATTTAATAATTTATTTATTAACTTCCATAACTTTATTTATTAAATCTTCATCAACTATATACGGTAAAGTTATATGATCTTGTCCTTTGCATAGCTTGTTATATTCCATAACTGTAGTTATAGAATTTTCATTTCTAGACCATGCACGTCTAGCAACTCCACCCATAACATCCCAAGGCATAGCAGTTCTTAGTATCTCATCTACTCTATGAGAGCCATCAAGCACCATTCCAAACCCTCCATTAATAGATTTACCTATACCAACTCCTCCTCCATTGTGAAGTGCTATTAAGCTCATTCCTCTAGCTGCATTTCCTGCAAAACAATGTGTAGCCATATCAGCCATTATATTACTTCCATCTTTTATATTAGATGTTTCTCTAAATGGAGAATCCGTTCCTGATACATCATGATGATCTCTTCCTAACATTACAGGACCTATCTCTCCTGTTCTTACCATCTCATTAAATTTAAGAGCTATATTAGTTCTTCCCATAGCATCTTGGTAAAGTATTCTCGCCTGTGATCCTACCACTAAACCATTTTTTTCTGCATCCCTTATCCATATCCAGTTGTCTCTATCTTGATATCTTCTATTTGGATCAATACAATCCATAGCAGCTTTATCAGTTTTTATTAAATCCTCTCTTTTCCCACTCAAACAAACCCATCTAAAAGGTCCGTATCCGTAGTCAAATAATTGAGGTCCTAATATATCCTCTACATATGAAGGGAATATAAATCCATCTTTTTCATCTATTCCATTTTTAGATATTTCTTTGCATCCTGCATCATATATAGCTTTCATAAAGCTATTTCCATAATCAAAGAAGTAGCTTCCTTTACTAGTTAACTCTTTAATTACTTTAAAGTGATTTTTTAAAGTTTGATCTACCAACTGTACAAATTTGTCTTTATTTTTAGCTAAAAGCTCTGTTCTTTCCTCAAAACTTATTCCTTGAGGGCAATATCCTCCATCATATACAGCATGACAAGAGGTTTGATCTGATAATAAGTCTATATGTATATTATTTTTGGCAGCATATTGAAGTAAATCCACTATATTACCATGATAAGCTATTGCACATGCCTCTTTTTTATCCATAAATTCATTTGCTAATTCAAATGCTTCTTCACAACTTTTAGCAACTTTGCTTACCCATCCTTGAGTATACCTAGTTTCTATTCTCGAATAATCAACCTCAGCTATGATTCCTACTCCACCAGCTATTTCTACTGCCTTACCTTGTGCTCCACTCATTCCTCCAAGTCCTGAAGTTATAAATAGTTTTCCAGATAAATCTGCTTCTTCTGGTAATCCCAGTATTAACCTACCTGCATTCAATAACGTTGAATAAGTACCATGAACTATCCCTTGTGGTCCTATGTACATCCATCCTCCAGCTGTCATTTGTCCATAGTTGGATACTCCTATAGCTGCCGCTCGTTTCCAATCTTCTTGATTGTCAAATAATCCTATCATTAATCCATTAGTTATTATAACTCTAGGTGCATCTGGCTTTGACTTAAATAGACCCACAGGATGACCTGATTGTATAACTAGAGTTTGATCTTGATTCATTACTTGTAAATATTTTTTTATCAATAAATATTGCATCCAATTTTGAAGTACTTGTCCGGTCTCCCCATATGTAACAAGCTCATATGGATAAAGTGCTATGTCAAAATCTAAATTATTATCTATCATTACCTGAAATGCTTTAGCCTCTGTACATTTAGCACTATATTCATCTATCGGCTTAGCTTTTATATTTCCTTGTGGTCTAAATCTATAACCATATATTCTTCCAGTATTCATAAGTTCAGTTAAAAATTCTGGCGCTAATTGTTCATGGTATTCTTCCGGTATATATCTTAATGCATTATTTAATGCTAGTTTTATATCAGATTGAGATAATTTGGCTTCTCTTTTAGGTGCTCGTCTTATTCCTTCTATAAAGTTAGGAATCTTATTTGGTATATAATCTAATTTTATAGTCATCGCATCTTTTATATCTTCATTTGTAACATTCATAGTTTTTTCTAAAGTAATCATAGCCTATATCCCCCTTATATTTCCTATATTTCACTTACAGCAATTTCTTCATTTATTAAAATTTCCAAATTTAAAACTTTTTCCACAGCTTCTACAATTAAATTTTTCTTTATTATTTCCTCACATTTATTTATTTCTTTATACATAACTAAATCTTCTTCTATAAATTTAGTATGATTTCTTATAACATTGTATGCAGCTTCAGTTCCTAATCCTAATTTTTTCTTTCCTCTTAAATCTATAGCTTGTGCTGCCGCTAATATTTCCATAGCTAATACATTTCTTGTATTTTCCATTATTTCTTTTGCTTTCCTCGCTGCTATAGTTCCCATAGATACATGATCTTCTTGATTTGCTGATGATGGTATTGAGTCTACACTCGCTGGATGTGATAATACTTTATTTTCTGAAACTAAGGATGCCGCACTATATTGAACTATCATAAAACCTGAGTTTACTCCACCATTTTTAGTTAAAAATGCCGGTAGTCCATTACTTAAAGCTGGATTAACTAATCTTTCTAATCTTCTTTCTGATATATTGGCTATTTCTGATAATGCTATTCCCAAGAAATCGAAACTAAGAGCCATAGGTTGTCCATGGAAGTTTCCTCCTGATATTACATCTTCTTGCTCTAGGAATATTATTGGATTGTCTGTTACTGAATTGATTTCTATATTTATTTTATTTTTAACATATTCTATAGCATCTTTACTTGCTCCATGTATTTGAGGTGAACATCTAAGTGAATATGCGTCTTGTACTCTTAAATCTCCTTGCTTTGTTGTCATTTCACTTCCATTTAATATTTCTAATACATTTCTTGCTGTATTTATCTGTCCTCGGTGAGCTCTCACTAAATGTACTCTCTCATCCATTGCACAGGTAATTCCATTTAAGGACTCCATAGTTAATGATAATGCTATATCTGCTGTTTTTAATAAGTTCATTGCATCATAGGTAGTAAGTGCTCCAATTGCAGTCATAACCTGAGTTCCATTTATAAGTGCTAATCCTTCTTTTGAAGATAACTCCGGTAAAATCTCAACTCCTGCAAGATTCATAGCCTCTACTGATGACATCTTTTTTCCATTATAAAATGCTTCCCCTTCACCTATCATAGTAAGAACCATATGTGATAGTGGTGCTAAATCTCCCGATGCACCTAATGACCCTTTCTCTGGTATAACTGGATGAACATTATGGTTTACCATATTTACTAATGTATTTAAAGTCTCTACCCTTACCCCTGAATATCCTTGTGATAAATTATTTATCCTAAGTAGCATTATAGCTCTTACAATATCTTCTTCTAATGGGTCTCCTACTCCGCATGCATGGCTTATAATTAAGTTTCTTTGCAATGAATGAGTTTCTTCTTTGGATATTACTACATCTGAAAACTTTCCAAATCCAGTAGTTATTCCATATACAACTTTTTGTTCATCTACAAACTTATCTACTAAATCTCTCGATAGTTTAACCTTTTTTATTATATCTTCACTTAACTCTATTTCATACCCATTTCTAGATACATTAACTATATCTTCTATAGTTAAATCTCTTCCATCTATAATTATTTTATTCATTTGTTTTCCCCCTATATAAAAAATAAAAATTTATTTAATATTAAATAAAAAATCCACGTATTTAAATAGCTTCTACAAAGCATATTCATATCCTTTGTTTCAAATATATAATATTATTTTTTTATATATTTTTTAATTTTCATATATTATATACTCTTAAGCATAATAAAAAGGCATGTTACCTTTTTAGATAACATGCCTTTTTATTATGGTCTCTGTATAACACTTTCTCTTTCAACTATTCTATATGGAAGTTCTACTTTTTTATTTTCTAAAACTTCTTTATCGATCATCTTTATTACCATTCTTATTGCTACAGCTCCCATATCATATAATGGTTGGTGAACTGTAGTTAACTTAGGTCTATATATAGCAGCTATTTTAGCATCATTAAATCCAGCTACCGATATATCTTCTGGAACTCTGTATCCTGCATCACATATAGCATTTAAAGCACCTATAGCCGCTTCATCACCTGTAACAAATACAGCTTCTGGTATATTTCCTTCATCTAGCATTTCTTTCATTTTTTCATATCCATAATCATATGTAGTTCCTGCATTTTTAACTAATGCTTTATTTATTTCCAAATTACCATCTTTCATAGCTTTTTCGAAACCTACATATCTTTCAGTCTCTAAAACAGTATCATCTTCACTAGTCATTATAAATGCTATTTTTTTATGGCCTTTGTCTATAAGATACTTTGTCATGTCATAAGTAGCATCTGTATTACTTATACTTACAGAATAAACATCATAGTTTCTAGCTGTTTTACTTACATATACTGCAGGTATTCCACAGTTTTGTATATAATTTAAGTGTTCTTCATCAACTTTCCAAGACATCAAAACGATACCCTCTACTTGCTTAGCTCTTAATAAATTTATACTCTTTAATTCTTGATCTTTATCTGAATATGTATTAGCTAATAATATATCATAGTTGTACATCTTCGCAACTTCTTCAATTCCATTTACTAATTCACTTACAAAAGAATCAGATACCTCTGGAATTATAACACCTATTAATTGGCTTTTTTTAGTTACTAAACTTCTCGCTAATGGATTTGGAACATATCCAGTTTCCTTTATAACATCTAATACCTTTTGTTTTACTTCATCTGTAACTGGCTTAGAATCATTTATTACTCTTGATACTGTAGATATAGAAACGCCTGCTTTCTTAGCTACATCTTTTATTGTTACATTTGTTCTCATTTAGCATTCCTCCTTATCTTAATTCTTACTATATTTAATGAAATATATTCTTTAGTCTGTGTAAAAATTAATTTTATCATAATTTTGTAACTATTTAAATATATTTCGACAAAAAATAACACGCCAGCATATACTGGCGTGTTATTTTTGTGTATTTTATTATGCTTTAATTATTAGCATCCGCAGCCATCGTCTCCATCAAAGAACCCTGAACAAGAACATGCTATTAATAATAATATTAAGAAAGGTATCCATGCCATTATATCAATGTCTACCCAAGTTTCTCCGAATGCTAGGAATAAGAAGAATAGTACTATTATCCACCATGCTCCTCCACCGAAACATCCGCCTTCGCCGAAAAATCTTGTTAACATATACTTACCTCCTATTTTAACTTATAATTACTTATAAACTTAGTTAACTTTATTAGCTAACTATTTTATATGATATGAATCTATATATATTTTTGTTCCTCTTATTTTTTTATCTGTTGGTTATAACAAACAAATACGGTTTATTCGAATCCACCTTCACAACAAATTATTATTAATAATAATATTAAGAAAGGTATCCATGCACATATATCTAATTCTGCCCAACAATCTCCAAATGCTAAGAATAGGAAAAATAATACTATTATTATCCATCCACATCCTCCTCCATCAAAACATCCATCATTACCAAATAGTCTATCTAACATTTTAATTTCCTCCTGATGTCAATTTACTTTAGTGTCTATTTTTAAATTAAAAACATCCACCACAACTACATAATATTAATAAAACTATTAAGAAAGGTATCCATGCACATATGTCTAACTCTTCCCAACAGTCTCCAAATGCTAAGAATAGGAAGAATAATACTATTATCCACCATGCTCCTCCACCAAAACATCCATCATTACCAAATAGTCTATCTAACATTGTGTTACCTCCTGCTGCTGATAAATTTTTGAGCTTTCGCTCTTAAAACATACTATGCAGTTTAAATAGTTTTTGATAATAATTTTATAAATTTAAAAATTATTTTTTTATAATTTTCATTTAACCAAATTTAAAAATGAAAAATTCAATTCATCTATGACTTCACCCATTTAATACATCACTAAATTCATTTTAAATCTTAAAAACAACTCAACTATATATATTTAATAACTTATGTAAAATTATTAAGTAAATTTAATTTACTTAACCTAAAAAAAAGCTACCTAAAAGGTAGCCTTTTTATACCTTGATTAGCATCCACACTCGTAATCATCACCAGCGCCATCTAATCCACATGAACAAACTATAAGAAGTAGTATTAAAAATGGAATCCAGTCAGTTATACATATGTCTGCCCAACACTCTTGGAATGCTAAGAATAAGAAAAATAGTACTATTATCCACCATGCTCCTCCACCAAAACATCCATCTCCACCAAATATTCTACTTAAAGTGCCCATATATACCCCCTATTTTTTTGGATTGCTAAAATATTTTCCCCTTATTTAGCTAACCCATATTTAAAAAATATTTTTAGAAGTCATATCTCAAATGTTCATACTCTTAATTTATACTATGGGATTTTTAAAAAATGGTTACTATATTATTATTTTTTTTATAAATTTAATATTTTATTATTAATCAAATAAAAAAAAGCTCTTATACAGAGCTTTTTTTTTAACAACAACCATCATCGAAATTGAATAATAAAAGTATTATAAGTATTATCCATATCCATGAATTATCATCACAAAAGAAATCATCAAGTAAATCTGTTCCTAATAATAAAAAAACTACTACAGCTATTATTAATAAACTTGACCCTCCAAATGATGAATCACATCCACATCCAAAACTTCTTAAAAGTTTATCTAGTTTTGACATATGGTTACCCCCTTTAAGTGTTGGAAAACCCATAGTTTTCCTTAATTATTCATATGCACGGGTAGATAAATATGTTACTTGCAATAAATTTTTGTCTAACAAACTATTTAGTTCTTTTTCTGATAAATCATTATATTTTTTTACTAACTCTATGCTGTTATCTTTATCATTTTTATTAGATATACTGATTGCTAAATTTTCTATAGACTTTATTTTATATTTTTTGTATTTACTTGTAAAAAAAGACGTCTTAGAATCTTTTATACACTCTTTAAGATTTAGCAGTCTAGATATATACTCCTCATCATTTTTCAAAACTAATTCTTTTTTAGTTATAAAATCTTCTAGTATCATGTTGCTTTCTATTACATATGAACTCATCTTTTGAATATCTAAGTTTATAATGTTGTAATATGAGTTTATTAATAAAACCACCACTACACATATAGATGATGCTAATAAACCTATATACTTCATAACCATTCCTCCTATGCTTTGTTTATATAAAAATATATGCTTGTTTAAATATATTATTCTAAATTTTATATAATTTAATATTGAAAAATTCCATAGCTTATATTAAACTACAATTAAATTATGAATTTTTTAGGAGGTCCATTATGTTTGAAAGAGTTAGAGAAATAATAGCTGAACAATTAGGCGTTGATGACCTGAATACAATAACTTTAAATACATCTTTAACTGAAGATTTAGAAGCTGATTCTTTAGATGCTGTAGAGGTTATTATGGCTTTAGAGGATGAGTATGGTATAGAAATACCTGATGAAGAAACTGAAAACTTCAAATGTATAGGTGATATATGCACTTTTATAGAAGAGCATAAATAAAAAAGACCGAGTTAATAACTCGGTCTTTTTATTTTTCCTCATAAAATTTTACATTTTTTATAGTTATATCTATACTTCCATCTGAATTTTGTTTAACACTATACTTCATAGGGTCTTCAAAGTTGCTTAATTCTCCTTTTACATCAAATCCTGTATCTGTCTTTATACTTCTTCTTTTAAGTTTCTTCTCTACCCATTGTTTATCTATGCTAAATGATTCATCTAATCCTTTATCTTCCATATGTTCTTTAAAACTTTCTTTTAAGTTAGAATCATCTATAGATTTTTCAACAAATTCATTTAAATCTATTTCTTCCTTTTCTTTTAAAGTATAATTTAATACACTTCTTATGTCTTCTGCTTGCTTAATGTCATTAGTAAGAGCATTAGTTATCCATGTTTCTGCACTACTTTTAAATACCTTAGTTTTATGTTTATCATCAACTATTTTTTCTGCATTTAAAAATTCACTTATAAATTTTGATTCTAAGTCTTCTTTTTCTGCATTTTTATCCAACAGTCTTAAATGATATTCATCATTCATTCCTGTTAACCCCACAATTGCACATTGCTTTTGTCTTTGAGTTTCAGGTATTCCTATTTCATTAGGTACCATTTGTATATTAAATTTATCATCAATAAATTCTATTGAGTGTGTATATAATTTCTTATAATCTAATTTTAATATACCTACATATTTTTCATCTTTTATTGTATATAAACATATTGCTAAATCACAAGATTCTAATTCAGCATTAATTTTCATAACATCAAATAAATATGCAGCTATTTCTTTTGAGTTTTCTAAAAATGTACTTTCATCATATATTATTTGTTCGCAGCAATTTTTAATTGTATTATTTTCATAATCTTTAAATATTCCTTTTCTCAAATCATCATCTTTAGTAACTCTTTTTATTATTTTTTGGAAAAACTTATCAACTTCTTGGCTTATTTTTCCCTCAAAATCATTTAGAATAGGAACTTCACTATTTTTATCTAGTACATGCACTATAAACTTATGTATTATCATTTTTACACCTCTATTTTAATTTTTCTATTAATATTTTCATATCTGCTGGTATTTCAGCTTTAAACTCTAATTGTTCTTTCGTTCTCGGTTGTTCAAATTTCAAACTATAGGCATGTAGAGCTTGTCTATTTATTAAAGTTTCATCTACATATCCATATAGTTCATCACCTATTATCCCATGTCCAATATAATCCATATGAACTCTTATCTGATGGGTTCTGCCCGTTTCCAATTTAACTTCTAGTATAGTTGCATCATTTAGTCTCTCAATGACCTTATAATGGGTAACAGAAGCTTGACCCCTATCATCTACTACCCTTTTTATACTATCTTCTGTTGGTCTATATATAGGTTCATCTATAGTTCCAGAATCATTTTCTACAACACCTTTAACAATAGTTATATACTTTTTTTCTACCTTATCATCACTCATATCTTTAGATAGAGTATGATGTGCGTATGCATTTTTAGCTACTATTACAAGTCCTGATGTATTCATGTCTAATCTATTTACAAATCTTATTTTAACCTTTTCATTTTGATTAATTATATAATCTGTAACTCCGTTAGCAATTGTATTTTCATTATGACTTTTAGTTGGATGTACTACCATAAATGGAGGTTTGTTTACCATTATTAAATCAAAATCATCATACATTATATCTAGATTTAAATTTTGTGGTGTGAAGTTAGCTATATCTTCATCTATTTTAACTTCAATTAAATCACCTATCTTTATTTCGGTACTAGGCTTTTTAAACTTTCCATTTACTAAAACAGTTTGCTCTCTTTTCATTTTAGATAAAGACCTTACTGAAAAATTTAACTTATCTAGTAAAATCTCTTTTAATGTTGAGTTTTCCTGACTTGTGTAAGATATTGTATCATATCTTTGTTCTTCTTTTTTGAACAAATTTACACCTACTTTCATTTATAATAACATTATCTATTTTATACTATTTTTAAGGAATACATAAGTCCCTTTATTTCTATAGTCATCTTTACTAGGGTATCAATTACTTTTTAAATTATGTTATAATACAAATGTAAAGAGGTGGGGATATGAAAAGAACGATAACAATAAATTCAAATTCATTGGATATATCTATAAAAACTAGAGAAATATTAACTAATAAGCTTATTGAATACGGCTTTAATGTAACTTATACTTTTGATCCTAGCTCAGAACTTATAATATCTATCGGGGGAGATGGTTCTTTTTTAAAAACTGTTCATGACTTTGATTATCCTGAAATTCCCATTCTAGGTATAAATACTGGGCATCTAGGTTTTTTTACAGATGTTTATCCTGACTTTATTGATGATTTTATTAATGATTACAAAAATAATAACTTTATATTGCAAGAAATTCCACTTATACAAGCTACAGTTTGTACAATGGGAAGTTGTATAGATATGTATGCAGTTAACGACGTTGTAATAAAGGGAGACAAATCTCGAACTATACACCTTGACTTAAATGTTAATAACAAGCATATACAAAACTTTAGCGGAGATGGTTTATTAATTTCCACTCCTACAGGTTCTACTGCATACAACTATGCTGCTGGAGGTAGTATAGTTGATCCTAGCTTAAAACTTATGCAATTAACGCCTCTTCATCCTATAAATACTAATGCATATAGATGTTTTACTTCAAGTATTATATTCCCACATGATGCAATCATTGACATCTTCCCTGAATATAGATTTGAAGATGCATTATTAATAGTAGTTGATGGAGTTGAATATAGACTTGAAAAAATAACAAGTATTTCAATTACAACATCAGATGTATATGTTCAACTTGTACGGCTTAGAAATTATGAATTTTGGAGTAGAGTTTCAGACAAGTTTTTATAATATTTTGGAGGTGCTTTTATGAAAATTGGTATAATGAGTGATACTCATGGTAGTTTAATCTATTTAGAAAAAGCTTTAGATACTTTATCAGAGTGCGATATTTTACTTCATGCAGGTGATGTACTATATCATGGTCCTAGAAATGATTTACCTGAAGGATATAATCCAAAAGGTGTCATAAATAAAATAAATGAATTGGATAATATTCTTATAGCTAGGGGTAATTGTGATGCTGATGTTGACCAAATGGTTATAAATCATCCTATCCAAGCACCTTATGTTTTAAGTCAATTTGGAGAAACTAGAATATTAACAAATCATGGATATATAGATTCTAAAGAGGAAACTATAAAAAAAGCTAAATCTATGGGCGCTGATATTTTAATACTTGGGCATACCCATGTCAAAGAATTGTATATTGATGAAAACCTAATAGTTATAAATCCGGGAAGTACTTCTATCCCTAAGGATGGTTCTCATTCAGTTGCAATAATAGATATAGTTGAAACACACGAAGAATTAGATTTAGATATCAATTTAATAGATATTAACACAAAAGAAATAATTAACTTATAATAAAAATGAACTCTAAATGTTTAGAGTTCATTTTTTTATTATTTTAACTTTGTATATTTTTCAGCTATCTTAACAATTAAGTTAGCTCCTTTTTCCATTGATGAAACTGGTATACACTCGTTTTTACTATGGAAGTTTAATCCTCCAGTGAATATGTTTGGACAAGGTAATCCCATAAATGATAATCTAGCTCCATCTGTACCACCTCTTATCGGTACTATTATTGGAGTTATATCAGTCTCCTTCATAGCCTCTTCAACTAAATCAACTACAAATTTAACTGGTTCTACTTTTTCTTTCATATTGTAGTATTGATCATTTAATTCTAGAGTTATTCTTCCATTATATTTAGCATTTATTTTTTCTATTACATCTTTCATAAATGCTTTTCTTTCTTCAAATTTAGCATTATTATGATCTCTTATTATATAAACCATAGAAGCTTTTTCAACATTTCCATTTATATCATTTAAATGATAGAATCCTTCATATCCTTCAGTTGTTTCAGGTCTTTCACTAGCTGGGAACATTTCAGATATTTCTGCTGCTATATGTAGTGCATTAACTAATTTGTTCTTAGCACTACCTGGATGTACATTTCTACCTTGTATAGTTATAGTAGCTCCTGCTGCATTGAAGTTTTCATATTGAAGTTCTCCAAGTATTCCACCATCTATAGTGTATGCATATTTTGCTCCAAACTTTTCAACGTTGAATAAGTTTGCTCCTCTACCAACTTCTTCATCTGGAGTAAATCCTATTTTTATATCACCATGTTTTATTTCTGGATGATTTACTAAGTATTCTATAGCTGTAACTATTTCAGCTACACCAGCTTTATCATCTGCTCCTAATAAAGTTGTTCCATCTGTAACTATTACATCTTCTCCTATTAAAGTTTCCATTTCTGGGTAATCTTTAGGAGATGTTACTATATTTAACTCATCATTTAATATAATATCTTTTCCATCATAGTTTTTAACTATTCTAGGTTTAACATCTTTTCCTGTTACATCTGGAGCCGTATCTAAATGAGATATAAATCCTATAGTAGGAACTCCTTCTACGTTTCCTTTTAATGTAGCCATCACATAGCTATTTTCATCAACATTAGCATCTTCAAGGCCTAATCCTTTTAATTCTTCAACTAAGTATTTAGCAAATACTCTTTGTCCTTCACTTGATGGACAGTTTGAGTTTTTAGGGTCTGCTGTTGTATCAAATGTTACATATTTTAAAAATCTTTCAAGTACTCTTTCTTTCATAGCAAAAGTTCCTCCATATATTTCTTAATTTAATTATTTTTGTCCTTTGTATATCCATCTTTTACAAATAAAGGAATACGCTTTAATTATAATACTTTATGCTGAATTTATCAAACAAAGTGTTGTAATTATTTTTTAAAGTTGAAAATTTTATTTTAATGTAAAATAAGGTGCTAAAATAGCACCTTATGTAAACACTCTTATTTTCTTTATTCTATTTTTATCTAAACTTTCTATACACAATTTCACATTATCAACTTCAATAACTTCATGTTCTTCTGGTAATCTTTTTAAATGTCCTATAATAAAACCACCTATAGAATCAAACTCTTCTGATTCTAAATTTGTTCCTATAAGTTCATTAACCTCTGATATTTTTTTACTACCATCAATTACATATTCATCTTCTTTTATTACTTGTATATCTTCATCTTCGTCATCATATTCATCTTCTATCTCACCAACAATTTCTTCAACTAAATCTTCAATAGTTATAAGACCGGAAGTTCCTCCATATTCATCAACAACTATAGCCATTTGACTTTTATCTTTTTTCATTTCTTCAAGTAATTCAGTTATCTTTTTAAATTCATATGTGAAAAATGGTTCTCTCACATAATTTTTTATATCAAAATTTTCTATTTCTTCATCAGTTAAAAATACTACATCCTTTATATTAACTATCCCAATTATATCATCCACAGACTCTTCATAAACTGGCATTCTACTAAATTGCTCTTCTTTAAAAAGATTTATTACCTCTTCATAATTACCTTGAGCATCTATACACACCATATCTAATCTTTGCACCATAGCTTCTTTAGCCTGCATATCTCCAAATTGGAATACATTATTTATTATTTGTCTTTCTTCTATTTCTAGAACCCCTTCTTCATGACTTACATTAACCATTGTTCTTAACTCTTCTTCAGTTATATATGGCTGACCTATATTAGTTTTTATTCCAAATAATTTAAATATAATATTTGTAATAATATTAAATATCCATACTACTGGCGTTAATATAAATAATATTACTTTTATAGGTTTAGAAACTAATATAGCTACTTTTTCTGAATTATTCGCAGCTATAGTCTTTGGTGTTATTTCTCCAAATATTAATACTAAAATAGTCATTACTGCAGTAGCAACTGGAACTCCTTCTGGCCCATTTAATATTGTTATAAACAATGATGTAGATAAAGATGTTGCCGCTATGTTAACTATATTATTCCCCACTAATATAGAACTTAATAACTTTCCTGAGTCTTCAGTCAATTTTCCTACTAACTTAGCTCCCTTAATTCCTTCATCTTGCATATGTCTAATTCTTATTTTACTAAGTGACATTAAAGCTGTTTCAGATGCTGAGAAGAAACCTGAAGACATTAGCAATACTACTAATATCACTACTTGAATAATAATACTACCCTCGGTCGAACCCAATTTTTACCACACTCCTAGTTTTATTTTTATTTTAATTATATCATAGTCTTTTTAAATTTGGAAATAGCTTGGTAAATTCTAGTTTTAAAGCATTATAAGCGTTTTTCATATAAATTAACCATTATATATATATTGTTCACTTATCTGTAAAATATCATATATATAATATATTTTTTCAATCTACATATAATAAAATCAACTTATTTTTAGAACTTATTTTATTAAAGATTTATAAATGAAGTCATCTGTTAGTATCTCTCCTAACAGATATCCTAATAATCATACTATATAATTATTATGGCTCTAACTAAAGTTTAAACGCTTATGTTTATAGAATTTATTGAAAAAATTTCCTTGTACTTTTGATTTAAGTAAATATAAAAACTAAATACTAAGAATTTTATTAATTTATGTTGAAAAGAGTAACAAATTTTATTTTCATTCATATAATGACATTAAGAAAGGTAAATACTTATCTTTCTTAACCGACAAACTTTAATTCTTATAAATAAGATTAAAATACTTGTTAATAATTGAAATATGATCGGATAATAAATAATTTCTATCCCCCCTATTTATCACCTATACCCCCCTTGTATAGGTGATTTTTTTCTAAAACTTATAACATATTTCCTCTTCACTACCAAATAAATATATATATGCTTCTTTTACAAGCTTTCCTGTTAATTGATTTAGAGCTTTACTATATATTTCAAGTTGTTTTGTATATCTATTTATAACATCTTCTCTATTTTCTTCATTCACAAAGTCGGTTTTATAATCTATTATAACTATTTCATCATTTTCTTCAAAGTATGCATCTATTATTCCCCTTACCATTAAAGTATCATCATTCTCCAATTTTTTCTCATCATCTTCAAAGTCAAATACATCTTTTATATTAAGTTGTAAATAAAATGCTTGCTCTCTTTTTAAAAAATGAGATGTTGTCATTCTTTTTCCTAAGTTAGATTTAAAGAACTTCAATACTTTATACGGATTTATAGCATCCGCTTGAGTTTGAGTTAAAATATTTTTTTTAATAGCTAATTCTATTTCATCTTTTATATCATTTATATTATCAACTTTATTCAAATCTATAATTTGCATAAATAAGTGCATTATAGTACCCTTTTGAGCACCTGTCATCTTATTAGATGTTTCACTTTCTTGTATAAATAATGGTTTTTTTATTTCTGTTGGTTTTTTTATTAATTCTTGAACTATATAGTCGTCTTCTCTTCTATTTTCTAATTGTTTTATTTCTGTAACAGATATTGTTGCAGCCCTATTTACAGATTCCATAAATGGATATTTAAAATCTAACTTATCATTTATTAAATTATAGTAATCACTATTATCTTTCTTTAAATCCATATTTACCAATATAGAATCTATACTTTCATTTTCTTGTATATTATCTTTATTTACTAATATATCAGATCTATCCCAAATTCTAGTTTTCCACTTAGAATCATGTTCTGTAAAACCATTATACTCAAGTTCGACTAATTCCCTTATGTCATTTAAATCTTTATGCTTTAATACGGCAGGCATTATCCAATCCAAGAAATTTTTTCCCTTTAATATTTGATATTCTGAAATTGGCCCTGCATCAGCTATACTCTCTCCCCATTTTTTCACACTAGATTGTATATCTCTTACTGATCCTGTTATAATTAACTTTTCTTTAGGTCTTGTAAATGCAACATATAAAACTCTCATTTCCTCTGATAAGTTTTCCATATTTATAGTTGTTTTTAATGCTTCTTTAGCTATACTTGGATAAGATATTTTTCTATTGTAATCTACAAGTTGAGGACCATATCCTAATTTATGATGATATAAAATGTCTTTTCTAAAATCTTGATTATTAAAGTTTTTACCCATACCTGCACATATAACTATAGGAAACTCTAATCCTTTACTTTTATGTATACTCATTATTCTTACAACATTAGCATTTTCTCCTAATGTTTTTGCACTTCCCATATCTGAGTTTGAGCGCTTTAGCTTTTTTACAAAATTTATAAAATTAAATAAACCTTTAAAACTTGTAGCTTCAAACTGTTTTGCTCTCTCAAATAAAACTTTTAAGTTGGCTTGTCTTTGAATTCCAGCTGGAAGAGCACCTACATAAGCATAGTATCCAGTCTCGACATATAAGTACCATAAAAATTCATCAGTGCTCATATACATAGATTTAACTTTAAAATTATCTAACTTTTCTATAAAATATCTTACTTTTTCACTTAATTCATTTTCTTTTTCACAAGATATTTGCAATACTTCATAAAAGCTCTTATTTCTATCCTCAATTCTTATATCTATAAGTTCCTCTGGTGTAAATCCAAACATTGGAGATTTTAATACTGCAATAAGCGGTATATCTTGCATAGGATTGTCTATTATTTGAAGCAGTGCTAATATCGTTTTTATTTCAACAGTATCAAAATATCCAATTCCAGTATCCGCATATGTTGGTATATCCATATTCATAAGTTCATCAACAAATACTGGTGCCCAACTTGAAGTAGCTCTTAATAAAATTACTATGTCTTTAAAGTCCACATTTCTGTATTTATCTACTCTTTTATCATATACTTTCATTATCTTACCATTTTCATCAGGCTTCATAATGTTTTTTATGATTTTTCCCAACATCCTAGCTTCTAATTGTATATTGTCTATTTCTTCTTGTTCTTCCTCCTCTTCATCTGATAGCTCTTCTGATTTACTATTTTTTTGTATTAAATGTATTTCAGTTGATCCACCAACTATAGCATTTTCTTCTTCGCATTCTTTAAAACTTGCACCTAGATTTAGTCGTTCATCTTGATTGTATTCAATTTCACCAATATTTCTACTCATTATGTTTTCAAATATATAATTTGCAGAATCTACTACTTCTTTTCTACTTCTAAAATTTTTATACAGCATTATTTTTCTATTTGCACTACCTTTTTTAGTATCATAATTTGCATATTTTTCAAGAAATATTTCTGGCTTAGCTTGTCTAAACCTATATATACTTTGCTTTACATCTCCAACCATAAATCTATTTGGATTTTCAACTTTAGCAATAGTACTTAATAAAACTTCTTGAACTAAATTACTATCTTGATATTCATCTATAAATATTTCTGAAAATTTTTCAATATATACCTTAGCCGCATCTGATGGTATTATGTTTCCATTATCATCAGTATCTGTTAATATAGCTAATGCAAAATGCTCTATATCATTAAAATCTATAATTCCTTTTTCTCTTTTCTTTTCTTGATATCTTTTTTCAAAATTTACTATTAAATCAGAAATAGATTTTACTACTGGATATAAATATTTTATTTCATTATAAACTTGACTATTACTTTTATAAAAAGTAGCACCTATTATACTTTCTAGAGATTTTTTATTTTTATCTCTTATATTTTTAGCATTTTCTCTAGCCTGTTTTATATACTCAGGTGCATCTTTTGAAAGTCGCTTTACTCCCTTTGCAAAGTTTTCAAATTTCATATTGCTCATATAGTAGTATGTACTATCCCATCCATTATCACAAGCCTTTACTATATCTACTATTTTAGAATATTCTATACTTAGTTTTTCCTTATAGCTTTCTAGTTCTTCTAATCCATCTACACAAGCTATAGCTTTTCTCATACTAGCTTCTATTCCATTCATCTCTATTTTTACAGTATCTAGTATAGCTTGTGCCCATATAGAACTTGAAAAATCAAAATCATCATCTATATTAAAAAGTTCAGCAGAGTCGTATAGCCATTTTTCAGGATATGGAGATGCCATAGAAAAATTATATATAGATAAAATAATTTCTTGTAACTCTTTATCTCCTCTTTTTTCAGCATAACTTTCTACCAAGCTTAGAAACTCTATATTTTTAGCTTCATAGTAATCTTCAAAAACTTCTTCTATACATTCCTGTTTTAATAAAGTACATTCAGTTTGATCTCCTATTCTGAAATTGGGATCTATATTTATCTTATGAAAATTAGATTTTATAACATCTAAACAGAATGAATGTATAGTAGTTATACTCGCTCTGTTTAAAAGTATTAATTGATTTTGTAAATGACTATTTTCAGGATTTTCATCTAAAGCTTTAGCTATAGCATCACCAACACGCTCTCTCATTTCTGAAGCAGCTGCATTTGTAAATGTAACTACTAATAATTTATCTATATCTATGGGATTTGTTGTATCTGTAATTATTTTTATAATACGTTCAACTAATACTGCTGTTTTTCCTGAACCTGCAGCTGCTGCTACAAGCAAATTGCAATTTCTACTATCTATAACTGCTTGTTGTTCTTCTGTCCATTTAGGAGAACTCATTTACTCAACATCTCCTCTCATTTTATTAATTATTTCATCCTGACTTTTTTTATTTATAATTCTATAATTATTATCCTTAAATGTACTATCAAATTGACATATTGTTGAGAAACTACAGAAATCACAAGATGTTGACTCTTTAGTTTTATATGGAGTAATTCCTATATTACCATTAAGCATATCTTCACTTAATTCCTTTATAGTATATTTCACATATTTTCTAAGTACATTGAATTCATCTTGATTTACTCCAGAAGTCGTCTTCGATATTGTTCCATCCTTGTTTATTGAAGCTGGAACTACTAATGAGGTTGCTTTCTCTCCTTCTGGCAAAGTATTATCCATTTTCCTAATTATATTTGTATCTTTTAATACTAACCCCTTCATTTTAAGTTTTTTAAGTATTTCTTCTCTTATGCTATCATCTTCTTTATCTTCATTTGATTTTATTATAGGATCATCTATTTTAAAGTAAAGTATTGCTGCCGGATTTATATTTCCTCCATTAATATTTGAACTTTCTAATATAGCATCTAAGTACACTAATAACTGAAGTTGTAACCCATGATAAACATCAGTAAGGCTTATATCTTTGTTACCAGACTTATAATCTACTATTCTTATATATTTTTGTGAATCTTCTTCTAGCATATCAACTCTGTCTATTTGACCTATTAAATTGATTTCTTCTCCATTATTTAAAATAATTTTTATTGGAGGATACTTCCCTTTTCCTCCAAACTCAACTTCATAATCTGTTGGATCAAAAGAACCTTTTTTAATTTGATCACTAATTATTGATATTGCCGATACAAGCATATTTTTTAATCTATATGCCAAATATTTATATCTTGCTGAACTTTCTAATATATAACCAGGTATCTTAGACACTAATTCCTCTACTATTATAGTAACTTTATCAACAATATACTCTGGAGTAATGTCTCTCCAGTCCAAATTATCCTTAGATAATTGATTTGAAAATTTATCTAATATATTATGAACAAAAGTTCCAAAATCAGGTGGTGTAAATTCAAATTCCTTTCTTTCTTTGGCTTTAAGTCCATACTGAATAAAGTATGCAAACGGACACTGAGCATATTTTTCTAGTCTAGATACACTAAATAAATTATTATTATACAGCTCTCTTATTTTTTCACTTTCTATCTTTTTAACTTGATTCGTATAATTTAATCCTTCAACTATATTTTTAGCCCTAATATGATAATCTTTGTTTTGAATATAGTATTTGTACATATCTAACCATACTGAATCTATATATCTTTCTTCTTCAAAATTTTTTATTGATTTTATAAGTTCATTAAACATAGGTGATTTAGAAGTTATATTTCCTACTATTTCTTCACTAGAACTGTACTCTATATCACTTAAATAACTTTCATTTTTTATGTTTGGAAATAGCTTTTTTATCCTCGAAACTATTGCTGATGGTCTTAACGTTTTGCCTTCATGATCAGCTATAGGATAAGTTATAGTTAATGCCATTGATGTTGATGTTAATGCCCTATATACCAAAAACTGTTCTTCAAAAGTTTTAGTCTTACTATCAATATCAACTTCAATTCCATTCTCCCCTAAGCTGTCTCTATCTCTATCGTTTAATATTCCATCATCTTTTGATATCAATGGGAATATACCATCTGTAGTTCCTATTAAATATAAATGTTTTGTATTTGGGTTTTTCATTCTATCAACACTACTTACTAATACTTGATCTAAACTTGGAGGTACTGTTGCAAGCTCATATTCATCAAATCCTATACTTATTACTTTGATAAATTTGTCTAAACTAATCATATCCTCACCCATAATTTCAACAATTTGGTCTAATATATCAATTACAATCTCCCAAACTTGAGCATATTGATTGGCTAAATTTATCTCATTGTTAGCTTTGAAGTTATCAATCATAATTTGTATTGTATTTGGTATATTTATATCTAATAAAAATTCATATATATATTTACATATATCTTTAGCTTTATTTTGACCTTTTATTTTTTCTTGTAGTGTCACTATAGGATCTATAATTAACTTTCTTATTTTATTAACTTTTTCTATAATTTCTAATTCATATTCATTTTCATCTTCATTAAGCTTATGGTATACTCTATAATTCCATCTTTCTTCAAACCACTTTTTACCTCTTATTCCATTGGCTAAAACATAATTTTCAATTAAACTTATATCATCTATACTCAAACCTAATAATCCACTCTTTAAATATCTAAACATAGTCTCGTAGTTATATCTTCTACTTTGCATTTCTAATGCAGCTATTATTAGAACTATAATAGGATTACTTTTTGCTTCTTTTTTATTATCAATAAATTTTGGTATTTCATATTCATTAAATATAGAGTTAACTAAAAAATCATATCTATTTAAATCTCTAGTTGCCACAGTTATATCTCTATATCTTAATCCTTTTTCTCTTACCAAAAAAACTATCTCTTTAGCTATTTGTTCTACTTCTGAATAAAGATTAGTAAATTCCTTTATAGCTATGCTTTCTGTTTTATCTTCATAAATCTTATATGTATATGAATAATAATTTTTTTCTAAATGTTCTAATTCTTCATTACCATTAAATCTTTTTATCTTAGTTGAATTTAAACTTATTTCTGGCTTTATTATAACTCCAGATTCCATACATAATTTTTTTAATTTTTCTTCTGTAAACTTAGTACGAGAAAATACATCTTTTTTATTATAAGTTTTTACTAAATTATTGTCTAAAGTTAATGTTATATTAACTTCAGATGCTTTAGATAATAAGCTACGTATTACCTTATATTGATTAGGTGTAAAACCTGTAAATTCATCTATATATATTTTTGCATTATCAAAATAGTTACATAGCTCTATTTTATCCGCTAATGATGCTAATAAATCTTGTGTATCTACATAGTTTTCATGAAGTATTTTTTCATAATTGTTATAAATTTTACTTATATCTTGTAACTTTAACTTAAGAGTTTCACTTTGAACCTCTCCAGCTATATTTTCTAAAGCTTGAGATGTTATACTATATTGCTTAAACTCAGATATCATATCTGATATGGTACCTATAAATCCAGGTTGTGTAGATGCCTTTGAGAATATTTCTAGCTCACTACTTACGCCATCTAATGCCTTATATATCATCATAGATCTACCACTATCATTTATATTTATATCTGTAAGCCCTCCAACCTGAGAAAATACTATATTACTTAATGTTTTAAAACTAAGAACCCTAGCTCTAAGATAAGGATCTGTATCTATATATTTACTTAATTTTTTTTCACTTTCAAAAGTATACTGTTCCGGAACTAGTAGTATTATAGGTGAAGTTTCATTGTCATTTACTTGCTTAGAAATTGCTTCCAAACAATATGTTGTTTTTCCACTTCCACCCCTTCCGAATATAAACCTAAGACTCATATATTTCATCCTCCAATATGCTGTAGTTTATATCTTTATTATTACATAATTTATTAAACTCACAAAATTTGCAATGCTTAATGTTTTTTATACTACTCTCATCATCATAGTTTGTTTTTCTTATATTATTTATATATAATTCTATCTGATTTTTAATATTATTATGTTTTTCTTCGTTATATTTAATTGTTATTGGTTCATTAGAGTACTCTGGCTGATAATAATTTATACTTATATTTTCATAATCTATATTTAAATTATTTACTTTATTTACAACTTCTCCAGCTAAAAGCAAATATACCAGTGTTTGCATTCTATTTTCGATATTTCTATATTCTATCTTTCGATTTTCCGTTTTCCAATCCCATATACTAATACTGTAATTATCTAAAATTACTAAATCATACTTTGCTTGTATATTAATATCTTTATTTCTGTATCTTACTTCATACTCTGGCAAATATATTTTATCTTCTTTTATTGGTATTAACCTTTTTATTTTTTCTAACCATATATTAAAATCTTTATTCTCTGCATATTCTATACCTACAGGTATATTACTAAAATATCTTTCACAGATTAAATGAAAATCTGTACCTAGCCTAAGATTTTCATAATAATCTCTACTATTTTCGTCATCTTGCTTCCAATTTATCTTATCTATATATTTATATTTAAACTTTAAAGGACAACTTTTATATGTATTTATAGAGTTTTGACTATATAAAAAATTTTCTAATTTTTTATTCAACTAACTCACCCCTCTTTTCTTTTATGAATTTACCTAAAGAATTAAAATAAAAAGATGGCTTTTGTTGTTGTTTTTTATTTGAAGAATTATCCTTATACGTATATCCAGATAACATTAACATTTCTTTTGCTCTAGTTATACCTACATATAATAATCTTATCTTTTCATTTATTATATCAACTTTGTGTTTATACATAAAATCTTTAGGTTTATCTCCTGTTATAATAGCGTCTACCTCTGACTTAGCTATTGCTACAGGGTTTTTGTACTTATCTTTTAGATACCATAACTCCCCTTGGAATTTTTGCTTTATATCTGCAGGAAACTTGAATTCAGTTAAATCAAGTAAAAATACTACATCCCATTCCATCCCCTTAGATTTATGATAGGTACATACTGTTATTCCACCTGGTTTAGGTTCATATCCATTTATTTCATATATAATTTCACTTATGTAATTAAAAACTCGATTCCTATCATCTAATAATATTTTTCCTATATCATATAAACTAGTATTAGGATTATCTAAAATTAAATATCTTACATAAAAAGCTATATAATCTACCATAGATTTTTCTTCATCACTTATATCTATATTTTCCCCTATCAGTAGAATTAGTTCATCCATCTTTATTGATGTGTAATCTAGTACTTGTTTTAAACTAGTTATACCATTTAAGAAACTTATATATATTTCATCACTATTATCAATTACAATATCTGTAATTACATTATCTGTATTATATATAATATCTTCAACATCATACCTCTTTAATTTTAATAAAAATTCATCTTTTCCTAGCTTATTATCAGTATTTATATATATTTTTTCTAATACATTTACTAATTTATCTACGTCATCACATTGTGCTAAAAACTCAATTATATAACCTATATTGTTTATAACTTTTCTTTTATGAGATGAATTTGGTCCTAACTCATCAAATTCTATATTATGTACTTCTAAAACTTGAGCTACTTCTCTTACTTGATTATTAAATGGAACCAATATTCCTATGCTTTTATCTGGTGTAGTTTTCTTTATATACTCCACAAATTTAACAGTTTGTGATATTTCCTTTTCCCAAGTTTCATACCACTTTGCATTTAATAAATATTTTTCTGACTTCGGATTTTCTTTATAGCCCCTACCTTCTGGAACTGTTCTAATTTCCATTTTCTCCAAAGCACTTTTACAATCATCTAAATAAAAATCTTGTGTTATTAATCCTACTAACTCATTTGCTAATTCTATAATCTCTTTAGAGCTTCTATTAGACATGTCCATCTTGTAGCAGTTATCTGCTTCTTCCATAAACTCTTTAAAAAATATTGGATCCGAAGAAGAAAATGTTCCATTTATACTTTGGTTTACATCTCCAACCCTTACTAAATTATTATTATTTTCTGATAGTAATTTTATTATTTTGCCTTGAAGTTCATTAGAATCTTGACATTCATCTTCAAATATATATGAGTATCTATTTTGAAATTTAATTTTTAGATCTTCATCTTCACTAAGAGCTTTATAAGCTAAGATTAAAATATCATCATAGTCTAAAAGTCCATTATTTTTAAGCCTTTTTTCATATTCTTTGTATATAGGCAAGATACACTTTAATATACCTCTATGCCCATTTAATATAATATTTTCTAGTTTTTTTGTTGATATATCTTTATACTTCAATTCACTTATAGCATTTACAGCTAAATCAAAAAATCCTTGATTCCATGATTCCAAACATCTATTTCTCCATTCTTCATCTTTTTGTTCTTTAACAAAAAAATTAAAAGCCTTTTCTCCACCATTATTTTTAAAGTTATTTATACATTCATTTAGTATTATACTTTTCTTTAAATCATCTACTATGCTAAATTCTTCATTTAGCATAACCAATTCTGGCTTTTCTTTTATTATCTTTACAGCTAAACTATGTATAGTCATAACCTCATAGGCATTACTTTCTTTTATATTATTTTCTTCTAATAGCTTTCCAATCCTTCCCTTAAAATTATTTACAGCACTATTCATATATGTAAGAATTAATATTTTTCCGGGTTTACTCTTACCTTCTTTTATTAGCTTTGCTACTAAATTTGTAACTATGAAAGTTTTTCCAGCTCCTGGTACTGCTGGAACTGCCATTGTTCCACCTTCATAATTTATTATAGGTATTTGGTCTTCCCTGTAATTTATTTTATTCATTTGAATCACCTTTATCTATTAACTTTAAAAGTAAACTGTATAAAATGCCCTCTTGTATGTATCCATTTACAGTGTATTCACTTTTAAAAGCATATACCTTCTTTGTATTTATGAGTAAATTATATATAGTATTATATAAATAATATTCCCTATAAAATTCTTCTTTGTCTTCAGTGTAAATTTCATCATCTTTGAAAGATTTTTTAAGAACATGGACATTACTAATTTCTTTTTCAGATTTCATACTCCACATATTACTACCTATATCTAACCATATTTGTATAGGTGTTTTCATATTTTGAGATATATAAGCATATGGTGTTGTCAATACCACAGAATCTAATTGTTTAAATTCTTCTATATCCCATAAAGAATAGTAATCTTTAATATTAGTTTTCAATGCCTCTATAAATATTTTTTCTTTAGTCTTTTTAGAGTCTAAGCCTAACAATTTTATGCTTTCAGTAAAATTTTCACTTTCTTGAATTATCCTTTTGCATATTTTAACATTTTCTTTTCCATTTTTTAATTTTAATAATTTATCTATATAAAATTTAATTAAAAACTCGTATATATTTATATCTTGAGATTTTTTATCTTCTATGTAATTAAGTAGATTTACATAACCTTCATTATTATATTTATCTTTGAATATTTTAGTTGCCTTAATTTTATTAACATCTAATAAAAGGCTTATACAATTTATATAGTCTTCATTATTTAATAATTCTTCGCATTCATAAAATATACATGAAGCTACCATTAGTGCATGTGCATATGGATAATCAATAACTCGCTTATCTTGTTTTGTATTATAAATATTTATATTGTTTTTTGATAACATATTTTTAATTTGATAATCTAGTATAGTATCATTTATAGGAGATATAATAGCTATATCTTTTGGTTTGTGTCCTATTTTCATAAGGTCTATAACTTTTTTTGATACCTCTATAATCATCTCACTATATAATTGGCTACTTTGATTTAAGTCAATATCTACATTCAAATTTATTAAGTCTTTAAGATATATATTTTCAATGTTACTATTATCTATAACCTTACATTTTGCAAATAATTTTGACTTTATATAACTTATGTCTATATTATTAAAACTTGCATAGTCTTTTGTTTCATTTATATACATGTATGAATCACTTACACTGTCTAATAAATTAT
>NZ_JBOFKN010000100.1:0-20456 GCF_051657365.1 Paraclostridium sp. | reverse complement strand
TATACATACCACAGGAATTATTGAATACATTATCAAACCTATACTTATAGTTACATTTCCAAATCCAATAAACGAGGATGAAACCATATTTATTGGAACTAAATTAACTCCCAATAATATATTAAATACATTCAAATACTTATTTATATCTAGCTCATATATACCTATAAATACTTTTATAAAAATAGATATAGCAATTAAAAATAAAGTAGTCATAAGTTGAATTTTTAATTTATTTTTCAAATTAAAATCAATTATAAATCTCTTTATACCTAATTTTAAATCATTGTAATTTTTATCTTCATTTTCATTTTCTTTATAATTTTGCTTTTTTATTTCAACCAAAAAATTCCCACAATTTTTGCAATATATATTTTTTTCTTCTTGAATTTCATTACACCTACAACAAATTTTTTCAGATTTAAAATAAATTTTATTGTACTCAATTTCACTTAGATCATGCCCATCTATCTTACAATAATTTTTGCAATTAGAACCTTTCAATTCACAAGTTTCACATCTCATATTTATCCTCCATAGTTTAAATAGCCCTAAGATAATCTTAAGGCTATTTCTCATAACTATATTATATCAAAAGGATTTAAATTTACATCACTTTTTATAATATCAATATCAAATTTTCCATTCAAATAATCAAACATTATATCCTGGAATACTTTCTCCGTATCGAAATGTCCGCAATCTATAACTTTCATCCCCATATCCAAAGTATCTTGAGCATCATGGTACTTAATATCTCCCGTTATCAATACATCACACCCAGATTTATAAGCTTTTTTTATCATATCTGCACCAGAACCTGTAACGATAGCAATTTTAGATACTTTTTCATTTAAATCCCCAACTACTCTTAAATGTTTTATATCCAAACTTTCCTTAAGAATCATACCTAAATCTTTAAAAGCTATCGGCTCAGCAAGTTTTCCATATCGTCCCAAACCTACAGCCTCTCCTTTGTTTTCTAATTTATATAAATCATATGCAACTTCTTCATATGGATGAGCTTTAATCATAGCATTTATAACTCCACCTAATTTCCTTTGTGTAACTATAGTCTCTATTTTAACTTCATGAACACTTTCTAAAGCTCCTTCTTCTCCTATATAAGGATTCGCTCCTTTACATGGTTTAAATCTCCCTTCACCTTCTATACTAAAAGAACAGTCCTTATAATTACCTAAATATCCAGCCTCAGAATTACCTAGAGCTGTTCTAACTTTATCTAAGTGAGTTTTTGGAACATATACAGCTATTTTATATAAAGTTTCACTATTAGTTTTATCTAATATACATACATTGTTAAGTTTTAACATATCTACAAAGTAATCATTTAGTCCATCAAATGCTATATCAAAATTAGTGTGCATTGAATAAATAGCTATATTATTTTTAATTAATTTATGTATTAATTTGCCCTTTAAATCCGATGAATTTATTTTTTTCATTTTAGAAAATATAAATGGGTGATGAGTTATTATTAAATCTATGTTATTATCTATAGCTTCATCTACTACACTTTCATTTGCTTCTAATGCAATCATCACTCTCTTTATTTCACTATCATAATCCCCAACAATAAGGCCTACATTATCCCAATCATAAGCTAAATCAAGAGGATATTTCTTCTCTATATGCTTTGTAAAACTTTTAAGTTTCATTATATCAGCCCCTTAAACTTTCCAATGATTTTTATTGTATCATTTCGTTTAACTTCTACTGCTTCTCCCTTTTTTCCTTCTAATTTACTTAGAATATTTTCGTAAGAAGCTATTTTTTTATTTATAAATTCAATTAGCAATTCATCTTTATTTTCTATAAGCTTATTACCAACCTCATAATATATTTCATCATTAACATTAGTATTTTTACCTGTATACGTAGCTACAATCACTTCATATATTCTAAAGTCTTCTTTTACTAAAATTTCATTTAATATTTCATATCCATTGTTATACAAATATTTTCTTAATTCATTTTGCGCTTGCATGGGCTGTAATATAAGTTTTTCAACTGTTTGAGCCACACTTTTTTTAGCTTCTAACAACTCACTTATAAGTATTCCTCCCATACCAGCTATTATAATTTCATCTACTTCATTTTCATCCAATACTTCAAGTCCAGATCCTAATCTTAAGTCAACATATTTTTCTAATTTATTGTGTCTAACTTCTTTTCTTGCATTTTCTAATGGGCCCTTGTTTACATCTGCTAATATAGCAAATTTTATTTTAGTATTTTTCAAAAGATAAACAGGTATATATCCATGATCAGTCCCTATATCAGCTATTTTTTTTCCTTCATCTATAAGGCTCGCTATCTTTAATAATCTTTCTGTTAGTTTCAATTTTAATAAATCCTTTCATATTTGTTTTTATATAGATAAAAATTCGCCTATTAATAGACGAATTTTTATCTTATTTATATTAATCTAAATAATCTCTAAGTTTTTTAGATCTACTTGGATGTCTTAATTTTCTTAATGCTTTAGCTTCTATTTGTCTGATTCTTTCTCTTGTTACATCAAACTCTTTACCTACTTCTTCAAGAGTTCTTGCTCTACCATCTTCAAGTCCAAATCTCAATTTTAAAACTTTCTGTTCTCTTTCATTTAAAGACCCTAAAACTTCTTCTATTTGCTCTTTAAGTAGAGAGTATGCTGCTGCTTCTGCTGGAGCCGGTGCATCATCATCTGGTATAAAATCACCTAAATGACTATCTTCCTCTTCTCCTATTGGAGTTTCTAAAGAAACTGGATCTTGAGCTATTTTCATTATCTCTCTAACTTTATCCTCAGTCATATCCATTTCTTTTGCAATTTCTTCAGGTTTAGGATCTCTACCTAATTCCTGTAATAATTGTCTTGATACTCTTATTAATTTATTTATAGTTTCAACCATGTGAACTGGTATTCTTATAGTTCTTGCCTGGTCTGCTATTGCACGAGTTATAGCTTGTCTTATCCACCATGTAGCATAAGTACTAAACTTAAATCCTTTTGTATAATCAAACTTTTCTACAGCTTTTATAAGACCTAAGTTACCTTCTTGTATTAAGTCTAGGAATAACATACCTCTTCCAACGTATCTTTTAGCTATACTTACAACAAGTCTTAAGTTAGCTTCGACTAATCTTTGCTTAGCAATTTCATCACCTTCGTGCATTCTTCTTGCAAGTTCTGATTCTTCATGAGGCTTAAGTAAAGGTATCTTTCCGATTTCCTTTAAGTACATTCTTACGGGGTCATCTATACTTATCCCCTTAGGTAATGTTAAATCTATTTGTTCTATCTCCATAGTATTTTCTTCTTTAGATGTATCTTCATCTATACTATCATCTATATCTAAATTAGATATATCTACATCCTCTGAACTAAATTCGATTTCTGCGTCGGCTTTTTCTTCTTTCTTCTGTATTACTTCTATTCCTAAGTTACCTAATGTTTCATATAAGTTTTCCACTTGGTCTTTATCAAGTTCAGTCTCTGAAAAAGCTTCCATTATCTCCATAAGAGTAAGACTTCCTTGTTTTTTACCTTTTTCTATAAGTGACTTAGCTGTTACTCTTTTAGATTCTTTCTTTGGTGTTTTAGTTTCCATGCTCAAGCCTCCCTTCATTTATATTTTTTGTAATACTCTTCTTAATTCAACTATTTTTATAGCAATTTCCATAACTTGAACATCTACCTCTTTCGCATTTGAATTATCCTTAGATTTACTTGCCTCTAATTCTTTTTGCTTCTTTAATAAATTATCTATATCATTTTGAAGCTTATTCCTTTTTACTTTTTTTATTATGTCTTCTACATTTTTATTATCAGTTAAATTTATATTTTCTAAATTCACAGAATACAAATTTTCAAGATATTCTTCGGACAAGTTTAAATCTTTCAATTTGTCAATAGTTATTTTATCCAATTCTTCATTTTTAATTATAAATTTTAAAATTTCTTTATTTTCTTTTAATATAAAATCATTTTCATCTACCTTTAAATTTAACCAAGTCCTCACATTTTTATTTTGTAAAAGTATTCTTATCAAAATCTTTTCTGTAAGTTCATTTCCATTATTTATTATAGTAGGTCTTTTAAAAGCATTCTCATCTCTTTTTTGATACTTGTCATTTTTTTTATAATTTTCATTATACTTAGGCTTATAACTTTTTCCATATACTTCTTTTTTTAAAGATTCAATACTAATTTTACTTTCTGAACTTAAAAAACCAATATAATAATCTATATCTACAGGACTTTTTAACGTTTTTATTATTTTAGTAGCCTCTTTAGTAAACTTTAATCTATCCTCATCTTTTGACAAGTTGTATTTTTTTTTGCATTCAACTATCTTATATCTTATATGATGAATTGCATTTTCTATAGATTTTTGATATTCATCTAATCCATATTTTCTTACAAACTCATCTGGGTCTTTTACATCTCTTAAATCCAACACCTTCACATTTATACTGGCACTAGTTAATATATCTATAGCTCTTAGAGTAGCCTTAATCCCTGCTTCATCAGAATCATAAGAAATTATAACTGTATCTACATATCTCTTTAGTAAATTCCCTTGTTCTAAAGTAAGGGCAGTTCCCAACGTAGCACATACATTCCTTATCCCAAATTGATATAGAGATATTAAATCCATATATCCTTCCACAAGAACCATAGTTCTATCTGCTATATTTTTTCTTGCAAAATTAAGACCATATAAATTGTACTTTTTATTAAATGCTAATGTATCTGGTGAATTTAAATATTTCGGAAGCCCATCATCAAGAACCCGGCCTCCAAAACCTATAACATTTCCTCTATAATCAAATATAGGAAAAATTACTCTATTGATAAATCTGTCATAATATTTATTTCCATCTTTTTTATATGTAACAAGACCACATTCAACAAGAGTATCTTTATCATACCCTTTGCTAATTAAGTAATCCATAAGATTAGTCCACGCTTTGGGAGCATATCCTAATCCAAATTTCTTTATTATCTTGTCATCAAGACCTCTACCTCTTAAATATTGATACCCAGAATTCTTTTCTTTAATTAAATTTGAAAAGTAATATCTAGCAGCCTCTGTATTTATATCTTGAAACTTCTTTACTTTTTCCATCCTGATTTTAGATTGCTCATCCATATTTGTGTTTATTTCAATTCCACAATTTTCAGCTAATAATTTGACTGCATCCATAAATTCAAGATTTTCTATTTTCATAATGAAGTTTATTACATCTCCACCTTCTCCACATCCGAAACATTTATATATCTGCTTTGATGTGTTTATATAAAATGAAGGTGTTTTTTCTCCATGAAACGGGCATAATCCTTTGTAGTTTGCTCCCGATTGCTGTACTTTAATGTAGTCTGATATTACCTTTACTATATCAGATCTAGATTTTATTTCTTCTATCGTATCTTTTATATCACTCATATTATCACCTTCTGGTGTAATTTTTTTAACATTACTATTTTACAATATATTAGAAATTTGTCAAATGCTCATTATACATAATTCGACTTTTTTTCTGTAATTCCTTCTTTTTTGCTAAATTTTTTTTAAAAATTTAATTTTTCTATTTTAATTTTCATATATATTTTTGTCACTTTACTATTTTGCATAATAATCATAATTTCAATACTATATTTCAAATATTTTAATATAATTATTTAAATTCAAAATAAAAAGAGGCAATAAGCCTCTTGATAATTTTATATTCTTCTTATACTGTTCATTAAATCTTCAAACTCTTCAAAATCAAGAGACTGTGGTCCATCTGATAAAGCTTCATTAGGATTTGGATGCACTTCAACCATTATACCATCTGCACCTGCTGCAAGAGATGCTATAGACATTGGTTTAACTAAATATCTTACTCCTGTAGCATGACTTGGATCTACTATAATAGGTAAGTTAGTTTCTCTTTTTATTATAGGTACTGCTGCTATATCTAGAGTATTTCTTGTATAGTCATTGTATGTTCTTATTCCTCTTTCACACATTATAATATTATCATTTCCACCTATAGCAATATACTCAGCCGCACCTATCCATTCTGTTATAGTTGAACTTATACCTCTTTTTAACATTACAGGCTTATCTTGCTTTCCAACTTCGCTTAGCAAAGTAAAGTTTTGCATGTTTCTAGATCCAATTTGGATTATATCTGTTACTTCATATAATTTTTCTAAATCCCTAGCATCCATAAGTTCAGTTATTACCGGCAATTTACTTTCTTCTTTAACAGCTTTTAATATTTCAAGACCTTCTTCTTTCAGTCCCTGAAATGATGTTGGTGAAGTTCTTGGTTTATAAGCTCCGCCTCTTAATATATTAGCTCCTTGTTTTTTTATAAACTTAGCAGTTTCTAAAAGTTGATCATAACTTTCTATTGCACAAGGACCCGCCATTATAATTTTATCTCTTGGTATTTCTAAATCATTACTTATTTTTATATTTAAATTATTTTTAAATAGGTTCTTCTTCATTACCTATAAACTCCTTTACTTCTTCTCTTTCCTCAGTCGTCAAAGATTGTAGGTATTCATTTATACTTATATTATTAATTTTCAAATCATCATTTAAATCTATAAGTGGTATTAATACAAATGCTCTTTCCTTAATTCTTGGATGAGGAATTTCTAGATTTTCTTCTTGTAAAATTATATCATTAAAAAATAATATATCAACATCTATAGTTCTTGGCCCCCATCTTATTTTTCTTTCTCTGTTTAAATCACTTTCAACTCTTTGACACCTATTTAAAAGTTCCATAGGTGTTAAACATGTTTCTATTTCAATACACATATTTAAAAAATCAGCTTGTTCTGTATAACCCCAGGCCTTAGTTTCATATAATTTCGATTTTTTATTTATTTTTATATCTTCGTAAGAATCTATTTTTTGTAAAGCTTCTTTTAAATAATTCAATCTATTTCCAATATTAGTTCCTAAACCTAGGTAAGCCTTATTCATTTCTTTTTCTCCTTATTTCCACACCAAAATAATCGTATATTCCAGGTACTGGAGCCTCAGGTTTTTTCACTCTAACCATTACTTCTTGTATTAAGGAAAATTTTTCGAAAACTTCTTTCGATATATTTTCAGCTAATGCCTCTAATAAATTATATCTTTTGCTTTCTACTATATATTTAACTACCTCATATACTTCTCCGTAACTTACAGATTTATTCATATCATCAGTATTTCCAGCTTCTTTAGTGCTTAAATGAAGTTCCATATCAATAAAAAACTTTTGACCTAAAGCCCCTTCTTCTTTAAAAACACCATGATATCCATAAAACCCCATGTTATTTAGCAATATCTTATCCATTAAATACCTACTTTCTACATATAGCATCAGAAACTTTAATAGCTCTTAAATTTTCTAATACATCATGTACTCTTACTATATCCACACCTGATTTGATTCCTAAGACAGTAGTAGCTATGGTTCCTTCTACTCTATATTTTGGTTCTACATTAAGTATATTTCCTATCATAGATTTTCTAGATGTTCCTAAAAGAAGAGGATATCCTAATTCTTTTAATTCCTCTAATCTAGCCATAACCTCTAAGTTTTGTTCAAATGTTTTTCCAAATCCTATGCCAGGGTCTAATATAATTTTCTTTTCATCTATCCCTGCATCTTTAGCTATCTTTACGCTTTCCATAAGGAATTCTTTTATGGATTCAATTATATCTTTATCATACAAAGTACCATCTTGATTGTGCATTATACAAACATAAGCATCGTATTTAGCTATAGTACTTGCCATATTCCTATCTTTTCTAAGACCCCACACATCATTTATCATGTCAGCTCCTAATTTCAAACTCTCTTCTGCAACTTCAGATTTATACGTATCTATAGACACTTTAACATTTAAATTTTTTTTTAAAGACTTAACAATCGGTATAACTCTTTTTAGCTCTTCATCAGCCTCTACTTTTTTATGACCCGGTCTTGTAGATTCGCCTCCTAAATCAATTATATCTGCACCTTGTTCTATCATTTCTCTCGCATGATTTAAAGCTTTTTCTAATTCAGTATAATTCCCTCCATCAGAGAAACTATCTGGAGTTACATTTAAAATACCCATTATATAGGTCTTTTTTCCATAATCAAACATATAACCACTCCTATCTCATGTTTATTAAACTCATAGCTTCTGCTCTAGCAGCTATATCTTTTTCAAATATACCTCTTACTGCTGAGGTTATAGTTTTTGATCCTGGCTTTTTAACACCTCTCATAGTCATACACATATGTTCTGCTTCAACAACTACAATAACTCCATATGGTTTTAACTCTTTCATTATAACATCGGCAGTATCTTTAGTAATTCGTTCTTGTAATTGAGGTCTCTTTGCTAAATCTTCTATTACTCTAGCTAACTTAGATAGACCTGTTAATCTTCCATCTTTCGGTAAATAAGCCACGTGTGCTTTTCCAAAAAATGGAACTAAGTGATGCTCACAACATGAGTAAAAAGGTATATCTTTAACTAAAACTAACTCTTCATGCTCCTCAGATTGGAAAAGTATTTTCAAATGATCCTTAGGGTCTTTATGTATACCTGAAAATATTTCTTCATACATTTTAGCAACTCTGCTTGGTGTATCTAACAATCCTTCCCTATTTGGATCTTCTCCTATAGCTTCTAATATATCTCTTACAGCATTTTCTATCTTTTTTTTATCTACGTTATACATATGGTTAACCCCCTTGGTTTTATAATTTCAAACTTTTTTACTTAGAAAATACATACTCATACACTTTTTTAAGATTATTATATTCGTAACCTTCATATATATTTATTACTAATTTAAATAAGTCTTTTTCATTTTCGCTTAAATATTTAAATAGTTTTTTATCTTTAGGTATCCATTTTCTATTTTTTATAAAGTATGCTTTTATTATATCTTTTAGATATATATTAGTCAAAAATTCATATTCATAATTTTCAAAACTATTTTTTACTTCTAATCTACATATATTATCATATATTGTATTAGCTAATACCAATATTTCACTCTCAGATATTTGCTTTGGACCCTCATCATATTTAATTTTTGATATTTTTAAAATACGATTTGAAATATCTTTTTTATCATATATAATTTTAGCATCTTTCATTTCTTTTATAAAAAAATATTCTTTTGTTTCTATTAAATATTCTACATAATTAGGTGAAAACTTATTTATGTCAAATTCAATTCCATTTAAAAGTTTAATATCTCTTATTTGATCTTCTTTTTGATTCGAAACTATAAATATATCTATATCTCTTATATTATTTTCAATCTTAAAATCAATATTTTTACTAGATCCAACTAAAAATACAGCAATATTATTACTATCATCTATGATAGCTTTAATTTGTTCATTATAAGAATTTAAAATTTCTTTAAGTTCACTATTTTGTTCCATAAAATATCGAAAACCTCACTATAATCCTTAAATTTAGTATCATCAACATATGTAACTTTCATAATACCCATTAAACTGTTACTTATAAAGCAAAAATCAAATCTATCAATTTCTGTTATTTTTATATCAGTTTCTATCATATTAATTCTTAATTCTACACATAACTCTTCAATCCTTTTTTTCATTATACCATTTAATATTGGTAATTCTTTATTTGGCGTATATATTTTTCTATCTTTTATAAAAAATATATTACTCATTGAACATTCTAATATATTATTTTTATAATCTAAAAAAATAGTATCATCAAATACATTTTCTAAAGCATATCTCTTCATATATATATTTTCAAAATAGTTAGTAGTTTTATGCTTATATAAAATATTATTGCCTCTTTTCGTTGGAGATACTGTTAATCTAAAACCTACTTTATAAATACTTTCATCATAAATTATTTTTCTAGTTGATATGTTGTACCCCTCATCAAATAAGGTTAGTCTAAGAGCTTTATTTTTTATGTTTTTTCTTTTTACATAATCTAATAAAATTTTCTTTATGTTCTCTTGATCTTGATTTATATCTAATTTTAAATCATTTATAGATTTAAAAATTCTATCTAGATGCATATCTAAACAAACACAAACGCCATCATCAATTCTTATCGTTTCAAATAGTCCAATTCCAAATTTACTTAATCCGCTATTAAAAGTTACATTATTCTTCATAATAGCCTCTTATAGCTTTCATTATAGATTTAGCTTTATCTAATGTTTCTTGATATTCATCTTGCGGATTAGAATCCCATGTTATACCTCCTCCAACTTGGAAGTGTATATGCTCTTCTTTCTTAATTAAAGTTCTTATAGCTATATTAAAGTCTAAATCTCCATTAAATCCTATATAACCTATAGATCCTGTATATACATTTCTTTGAGTTGGTTCTAATTCATCTATAATTTCCATCGCTCTTATTTTAGGTGCTCCCGTTATAGATCCTCCTGGAAATGTAGCTTTTATTAAATCTATACAATCTAGTGAATCTTTTAATTTACCTGTAACCGTAGATACTAAATGACTAACATTAGCATATGGTTCTATTACAAATAATTCAGGAACTTTAACTGTTCCAACTTCAGATACCTTTCCTAAATCATTTCTTTCTAAATCTACGATCATAAGCAGTTCAGCCTTATCTTTTTCGCTATTTTTTAATTCTTCTTGCAACATAATATCTTCTTCTATAGTTTTTCCTCTGGGTCTAGTTCCTTTTATAGGTCTGGCTTCAATATTTTTATCTATACATTTTATAAATCGTTCTGGTGAATTTGACAAGATTTGATAATTTTCAAAATTTAAAAATGCAGCAAAAGGAGCTTTGCTAACATTTCTTAATTTTTCATATAAACTATAACTAGATAAATTTGTAATTCCACTAAATCTTTGAGTTAAATTAGCTTGATATATATCACCTTGTCGTATATATTTTTTCACTTTGTTAACAGCTTCTATATAATCGTTTTTATTAAAATTAGAAATTAGTTTAACCTTAGATTGTTCTTCTTCAATATTTTTATCTATTTTACTATTTTCACCACTAATTATAATATTTTCTATATCTATAATAATATTTTTTTCTTGCTCCATATTTAGATCTGGAGTAGCTATATATGTTTTATTTTTTAAATGATCAACTATTATTACAAAATTGTAAAATCCAAAGTATAAATCATACACTCCTGTATCATCTACAGCAGTTTTAGGGAGCTTCTCAAGGTAATTACCTATATCATAGGATAAATACCCTACAGCACCTCCTACAAACGGTAAATCAGTGTTATTTTCAACTTTATATTTATCTAACTTTTTCTTTAAACTATCTAATGGGTTTTCAATGCTATTTTTTAACTTTATACTATCAAATGGTCTAGAACTTATAAATGAATATCTTCCTAATTTATTTTCATCCATACCACTATCTAATATAAAACTATTTTTCTCATCTTTAAATAAGGTGTATATTTCAAATGAATTTAACTTAGTATTTATTTCTTTTAACATAAGGTTTCCTCCTCAATCCTTCTAGCTTTCTTTATAAAGTTTTTTAGTATATCATGCCCTTGTTCTGATAATATAGCTTCTGGATGAAACTGAACTCCTTCTATATGATAATTTTTGCATGCTATACCCATTATTTCACCGTCTTTGCTCTTAGCTGTAATTTCAATTTCATCCGAAATAGTATTTTCGTCTATTATTAACGAATGATATCTTGTTACATTTAAAGGATTGTTTAAACTTTTAAATACCCCTTTATCTATATGATCTATCGCATGAACTTTACCATGTACGGGTTGTTTAGCTTTTATTATACTTGCCCCAAATGCATGTCCTATTATTTGATGACCTAAACATATACCCAAAATAGGTTTTTTACCTTTAAAATAATCAACAACCTCTATGCATATTCCTGCTTCTTTGGGTGAACATGGCCCTGGTGATAACACAATAATTTCTGGATTTAAATTTTTTATTTCTTCTATGCTAATTTCATCATTTCTTTTTATTACTATTTCTTCTCCTAACTCTTCTAAAAATTGAACTAAATTATATACAAATGAATCATAATTATCTATCATTAATATCATAAAATACCCCCTCTACGTTAATAATTTACATAATAACTTATTATTTTTTAATAATATTTATTTTTCTTACATGTTAATTATATATTCCTTAAGAAATCAATGTCAACATAGACGTTTTTGATGAAATTCTCAACAATATGTTGTGTATATTTATTTATATTAATCAAAAACTATATCAAGTACAACAATTACTAATCCATATATTTTTAGGAGGTTATAATGTGAGTAAATATATTATAATAAGATCTGACACAAAATCTATATCATTTCCAATGTCAAAACAAGAAGCATTAAAAACCATGAAACAATACGGAAAGCAAGGCATCTCTTCTTTAATAATATATGAAAATAAATGTATAAATTGCACTGGTTTCAAAAGCTAAACATCAAATAAAAAAGGAGCCTACAAGCTCCTTTTCGTCCATCTATAACTAGAATTATAATATTTTTCTTTTTTTCCCTTTTTACTTCTAATATCAATTAATTCATTTATTTTTTCTATATAGTTATCATCATTTGTAAGTCTTATTAAGCTAGTTAGATAATATACATTTGTACTTTTAGGTATTTTTTTGCTTATGACTAAGTCTATAGCTTTTTTTGCTGCATTAAAATGCTTTAGATGTGTATGCCCTTCTTCAAAAACCTTTTTAGTATTATAAGCTATATAACCTTCTTTAACTTGAAATATTATAAACTCTTTTCTTTCAAATATTTTATTATACATACACTTCATCCTTTTTAGAAATAGTCTTATTATATAATATTAATTTATATGAAAAAGTGTATGTATTTATTAATTTTTTTTATTTTAATTATATAGTTCTGAAACAGTCACAAATTTATATCCCTTTTTTTGCATCTCTGGAATAAATATATCCAAAGCTTCTACCGTATTATTTGTAGCATAATCATGAAGTAAAATTATATCTCCATTTTTAGCATTGTTAACAATTGTATTTGCAATGCTTAAAGCTGTAGGATTTTTCCAATCTTTAGTGTCTACAGTAGTCCATAGAACTACTTTATACCCATGTTTATTAGCTATATCACCCAATTTTTTTTCATTATAACTTCCATATGGAGGTCTAAATAATGTTGGTTTTTTGCCCGTTTTTTTAATTATTATTTCCTCGCATTTAAGTATTTCATTTTCTATTTGAATCGCACTTAAATTTGATATGTCAGGATGATTAAATGTGTGATTTCCTATTTCATGACCTTCATTACTTGCTCTTATAAGCGGTTTGCTATACCAATTAACATGTTTTCCAGCTACAAAAAAAGTAGCTTTTACATCATGTTTTTTAAGTATATCTAGTACTTGTTCAGTTTCTTTTGGATGAGGTCCATCATCAAAAGTTATAGCTAAGTATTTTTTATCTCTAGGACCATTTTTAATAAATAACTCTTCATTTTTAATACAAAATACATTACTTGGAATAGCTACTATAAAAAGTGCAACTATCAAAGTTAGTGAATACAACTTTATTTTATTATTTTTCATATTGATTATTCCTTTCATTATGTCAATTTATTCACTGTAAAAATTTTGAGTATAGTATACATTATAGTGTCCCCCAAAACTAACACCTACTCCTATATTGTCATAATCACCTAAAATGTTTTTTCTATGCCCCAAAGAGTTCATTAAAGCTTCATGAGCATATATAGCATTAATTTGTCCTGCGGCTATATTTTCTCCAGCTAAGCTATATGATATGTGTTCTTTTTTCATTCTATCAAATGGAGTTTCATTTTTTTTATTTATATGATCAAAAAAATTTTCATTTTTCATATTTTCACTATGTTTTAAAGAACTAATGCTAGCTTTTTCACTTAATTTTAATCGTTTTAATCCCGATTTATCTCGTACACTATTTATTAGGTCTATTGTTTGCATTTCAAAACTTTTTTTTAACTCTTCGCTATATTTAGGATATATATGTTGAGTTCTGTTTTCTACTACTTTATCAATAATTTGATACGATATTGCTTTTGATTCATTATGTATATCATAAAATACAGTTATGTATTTTCCATCTTCAATAAAAATGTCAAACTGATTATTAGACTCTATTATAAATTTAGTATTTCCCTTTTTTTTATATTCTATAGGCTTTGAAATCTTTCTTATATTATCCATTTCATCACCTAATTTTATATCTAACATTTCAGTTGAATTTATTGAATTACTATATAATCCAACAACTTTATCATTTTCTATTCCTACCATAACAAAATTATTTTTAAATCTATTATATACATACCATTCAAATCCATATTCACTATAATCTTTTCTATCTGGGTTATCTATTTTTTTAATAACACTATCTACGCTATCTCCTATTTTTATATCATAATATTTATTTATATTTTTATCTTCTAAAACTATAACTTCTTTTGCTTCTTTTACCTCATTTTTACATTCACCTATAATTACATATGTACCAATTAGAATTACACATATTAATAAGTATATTACTTTTTTCAAATTTTCACTTCCTTATAAAAAATAACTTTTTTTAACTTTTTAAATTATATACATTTATTAATATTTATATTCTTTAAGTAATATATTTTAAATTTTTATAAAAAAATAGACTAATCTTTTAAGATATAGTCTATTTTATACTAGAAATAAGTTCATCTAAACTTTTATTAAATATACTTGGCTTATCAAATTTCCAATTTCCTTGATAAGATACATCATTATCTATATAAAAAGTTCCATGCCCATGTTTTTTTCCATGTCTAAATTCTCCTTCATATTTTTTATTATCACTCCATATATAAGTTCCTTGTCCATGAGGCAAATTATTTTTAAATTCTCCTTCATATATAATTATTCCTTGTTCGTCATAACAAGTCCCTTTTCCATCCATCTTTCCATTTTTGAATTCGCCTATATACATACCTCCGTTTTTCCAAGTATATACACCATGTCCTTCTTTTTTTCCATGTTTCCAATTACCTATATATTCGTCTTGGCTAGCATAAATCATTTTACCTATCCCATCCATCAAATCACATTTCCATTGACCTGTATATATATATCCATTTGGAAGCTCACACATCCCATTGCCATCTTTCATATCATTTTGAAAGTTACCTATATATTCTAAATTCACTTGATTTTCTTGGTTGAATATATATATACCTTTTCCTTCCATCTTATCATCAATTAACTTACCTATATATGTATCTCCATTGAAAAATGTGTGTATTCTTCCAGAAGTTTTTTTACTTGAAATATTTATACTTTGACCATTTTCTAATGCTAGCTCTTCTTGCTCACAGTGCGATGGTCTCTTTGATAAAAATTTATTAAAAAGATTTATACGTTTTATTTCTTTTTCTATACTATATATAGTTTTTCTATATACTTCTATTAAATCCTTATTTTTTTGTTCTATACTCATATAACTACCCCACTACTTTCAAATTATACGTTTATATATTATTATATATTAAATTTCTACTTTTTTTCTATAGTTTAACTAAATTTTTATATATTTTATTACAACAATAAAGCATACCATTGAATGGTATGCTTTATTGTTGTAATAAATTTTGCCGATATAATTTGCTTAGTTTAGTTCCGATCAGATAATAATACGCACAGTGTAATAATTTTAAGCCTTATAATACTACTAAATTACTTAGAGTATGTATAATTATAATTTATCCGTTATTAAAACAAATCTAGAAATTGTTTTATATGATGTTAAATTACATCACATAAACTATATTGCCTATTAAATTATTTTTTATTCATATTCTATAAAAATTTTTCTTTAAATCCTCTACCTTTAACTTCATTTACATCATTGACAGATATAAATGCCTTTTTATCATATTTAAGTGCTATATTTTTAATCTTAGGTATTTCATTAGAAGCTACGATACAATATATTATTTTCTTCTTTTCATGAGTATACGCACCTTCTGCTTCTATAAAAGTTACTCCTCTTATAAGATCTTTCATTATACATTTTGAAATTTCTTCACATTTGTTAGATATTAACATAACAGCTTTCTGAGAATTCATAGCATCTTTTACAATATTCATAGAATATACATTTAAAAACATTCCTATTAATGTATACAGTCCTAATTCTAATCCAAATAATGTTGAACCTATACATACAATTAAAAAATTCATAAATAATCCTGTATCTTTCATAGGTATGTTTTTTTTAATTTTAAGAATTGCAGCTATTATATCAGTACCACCTAGCGAAGATTTAGCTTTAAATACTAGTCCTAATCCTACTCCCCCTAATATTCCTCCATAAACTGTCTGTAATAGTAAATCATTTACAGGTATGTAATGACCTATATTCTGAGTTAAACCTAAAACAAAAGAGAAAATCATCATATTTATTAAACTAGTTATACAAAATTCTTTTTCTAAAAATACAAATCCTAATATAAATATAGGTATATTTATTAAAAATGATAAAACCCCAATATTCATGTTGCTAACATAATTTAATGCAACAGATAAACCTGCTACTCCTCCACCTAGTAAATGTGCCGGTTTTAAAAATCCATTAATTCCTATTGAAGATATAGTTATTCCTGCTATTATTACTAAGTACCTCAAAAGTATATTTTCATCTAAAGTATTTTTTACCTCACTCATTATAATCCTCCATTTTAAAAAAGTTAGTCAAATTTATTATTTTATAAAATTTATTAATATAGGTACAAGCACTACTGTTATAGTTCCTGAAATTCCTATGGCTAACCCACTCATAGCACCCTCTATCTCCCCTAATTCTAATGCTTTTGTTGTTCCTAATGCATGAGATGCTGTTCCAAGTGCTATTCCCTTTGATACCGGATGTTTTGTGTTTATAAGCTTAAAAATAGGTGTTGCTATCATACCACCTATAATTCCAGTTAAGATAATAGCTACTATAGTTACTGATTCAATGCCTCCTAAAGTAGATGTAAGTGATATTCCCATAGGTGTTGTTATTGACTTTCCTAATAAAGAATTCATTATCAACTTATCAGAGTTTGTAATTTTACTTATAATTATAATACTTGTAAAAGAAACTAATACTCCAGATGTTATCCCGATTATAATTTCATAGAAATGTTTTTTTAGCAAATCATATTGTTTATAAAGTGGTAATGCTAAGACTATTGTTACAGGTGCTAGGAAAAAATTCACTGTATCTCCACCAATTTTATAACTTTCATAAGATATGTTAGATATTTTTAAAAATGCTATTATAGCTAAAATAGCTATTAGTAATGGGTTGAATATAGCTAACTTGGTTTTCTTTTGAATATATACACCTAAATTAAAAAATAATATAGTTATTACTATTCCAAATATAGGTGTTTGCAATACGTTATACATATTATTGACCTCTCTTACTTTTGATTTCTATCATTTTCTCAACAATCATAGCTGTTACAACCATTACTAAAGTAGTACTAATTAAAATAGTTGCTGCTAACACGATTATATTTGAACCAATTAAACCTAATGATTTTATAAGTGATACCCCTGCAGGCACAAAAAATATAGCCATATTATCTAAGAAAAAATTGCTTAATTCTTCAATTGATTCAACTTTTAAAATTTTAGATTTTAAGAGTGCAAATAATAAAATCATTCCGATTATACTTCCAGGTATAATTATTATATGACTTAAAAATGAACTAATGTATTCTCCTACAGCCCATATTATAAGAATCAGAGCTAGCTGTCTTAATAATTTCATTTATTTTTCTCCTAATTTTATTTTTTACAAAATTAAAGGGAGAATTTAAAACTCCCTTTAACTTCCTTTTATATATTACTACTATATGTTTATTTTTTCAAACCCAATTTTCATAGATTTTTAGCCTAATTTATCAAAATATCTCCATTTTTATCTATATAGTTATTGTTATCTCCTTCAATTATCTGTGCATATCCATTTTCAAAATCCGAAACCGATTTCAGAGTTGGAAGAATTTTTATTTTCCCCTCTTTATTTAAAAAACCCCATAATCCTCCCTTTGGTACGCACATACCTCTTGTCAATGAACTTGATCCAATATTAAACCTGGCTAAACCATCATAAAATTCACATGCGTAATCAAATATAGGTTCAATTACAACTTCTCCTTGTTTATTTATATAGCCCCATTTTTCATTTATACATACCGGCGCTAATCCTTCGCTAAACGATTTTGCTCTATCAAACTTAAAATCTATTATCGTCTCTCCTTGTTTATTTATATAACCCCATTTTTCATTTATCTTTATACCTGCTATTCCTTGTGAGAAATCATTTGCTATATCAAACTCTGGATTTATAACAAAGTCCCCATATTTATTTATATATCCATATTTATTTTTGCTCTCAACTAAAGCTACTCCTTCACTAAATTTATTAACATAACTAAAATTAGGCTTTATAATTATTTCTCCCGTATTATCTATATAACCCCACCTTTTATTTAACTTAATCCCAGCTATTCCTTCATTAAAATTAGATGCCCCTTCATATCTTGCACTTATAATTTCATCTAAGTTAGTATTTAAAAATCCATATTTACCATTAATTTTAATTCTAGCTAAACCTTCATTGAAATCTGATGCACTATCTAAATGTAGAAATATATTATTATATCCACATTCATCCATATATCCAAAAACCCATCTTGCAGATTTCCTTATACGTTTAATATATGTTACTACACAATATCCATCTTTAAACCTGTCTGAAACATATTTAAATTTAGGTTTTATTGCTATATCATTTTTTTCATCTATAAATCCATATTTTCCATCTCTTAATATAGGAAGAAATAATTTTTTATTTGACATTTCTAACCTCCTTTACATAAAAGTATTAACATCTATACTAATAATTAATATTACAATTTCATATTTCCTATACTAGTTTTCAAATATAAATATTGAATTTATTAAAACATAAAAAAAAAGAGCGTAAAAACGCTCTTTTATCTTTCTTTTAATATAGACTCTACCTTTGAATTATTATACATACTATCTGGATCCTCAGCTCTTAAACTATAAAATGCTTGCTGTGCTTTTTCTAAATTACCTTCTTTATAATAAAGCATCCCTAAATTGTAATAGCTATCATCATAATAATTATCTGATGTCTTATATGTGTTTATATATTTATTGTAATACTTTATAGCTTCTTCAGTATGCTTTTCTTTTTCATTAAGTAATGCTAATTGGTAAATTGATTCTGATACATATTTTTTTGTTTTCCCATTTTTAACTACTAATTCTAAATATTTTATAGCTTCACTACTATTACCTTCTTCTTTAAAATCCATAGCCTTATTAAATAAATCTTCTTCATCTCCAACAATAACTTCAGATTTATTTTCTTCTTTACTATCTTTAGTTTCTGTTTTAGCTTCTTTTAATTGCTCTTTTGTTTTATCTAAATTTTTATTAGTTTTATCTAGTTGTTCATCTTTTTGTGTGATTTCAGTAGATAAATTGTCTAATTTTTTCTTATTACTCATATACAGTATTCCAATCAAAATAATTAGTACTACAACTAATACATATACAGGTTTATGGCTTTTAGATTTTTTAACTTCATCTTTAACATCTGTTGATTTAGAATTTAAATTATTTAAATCTTTTTCAAATAAAATGTTATCTTTATCTACCATTCTCAATGAATCTAAATATTGATTTGCCTTTATATGGTCGCCTAATTTTTCATATATTAAATGTAGTAATAAATAAGGTTCTATAAGTTCTGGTTCTTCATTTACTATATTTTCAAGAATTTGTATACTTTCTTGATTTAAATCCTTATTTATAAATCTTATAGCATGATTGTATCTACTTAAAAATATACCAAATTCATCTGATGTTAGAAGTTTTACATATTTTTTAGCAAGTTCATTATTATCATAACATGTGCTTTTGTAAAAACTTTCAAATGATTCATCGAAGTTACATCTTAAAAATTTTAATAATCCTTTTAAATTCAATATATCAACATCTTTTGGATTTAATTCTAGAGCTTCTTCTACAATTTCAGTTGCACTAGTCATAAAGTTTCTTTCTATCATATTTAGAGCTTCATTATACTTTTTGTAAGACTCTAACTTTAATGTCCTTGTATCTTTAACTTGCCTTTTATTTTTATGCTTTAAATTAAGTATAGTTTCATCTTTACTATTTGATGTTATATAAGTCTTTTTAAGCGTTTTCAATGTTTCATGTATCTCTTCATCATCTATATTAAAAAAAGTAATATCATTACTATCTTCATTTATAAGTGATATATCTAATATTTTTTTATGTAGATTTTTTATATCATTTTTTATATCTAACTTTAAAATAAT
>NZ_JBOFKN010000099.1:0-1780 GCF_051657365.1 Paraclostridium sp. | reverse complement strand
AGAAGAGAAAAAAATGATATATAAAGCTATGTAGATGATATAGAGAGGTTATATAGATATTGTATTACAAATTAAGGAAAAACAATAATTTTTTATTTGACATATTAAAAATAATGAGTTATATAGCTATATTAAGAATGTTATAGGAGGGGTATTTATGAATAATCAAGAGGCTGTTTTATTAAGAGATGTAGATAATATAAAAAAAGTAACTTTTTTAGAACTTGATTTAAAATATTTTATACCAATTTTTGTAATTATTTTGGTGGCAGCATATACAAACTCCTTACCAAAAGGGATGATTGGAGCTTTTGCTTTTATGATGACTTTTGGTGCGATATTAGATTATGTAGGGAATAAAATGCCAATTGTAAAAGATTATTTAGGTGGAGGTCCTATTGTTGCAATTTTTGGTTCAGCAGCATTAGTTTATTATAATACTTTTCCAAAAGATATATTTTCAACAGTAGAGAGTTTTATGAAAGGTGGAGGATTTTTAGATTTTTATATAGCTGCACTGATTGTAGGAAGTATTCTTGGAATGAACAGAAAACTTTTAATAAAAGCAGCAATTAGATATTTACCTGTAATTATTGGAGGAGTATTTATATCAATAGTTTTAACTGGAGTAGTTGGGTCGTTACTAGGTTATGGGTTTACAAAATCAATTTTTTATATAGCAATACCAATTATGGGTGGTGGAATGGGAGCAGGTGCTGTACCTCTGTCACAAATTTTTGGACAAGCACTAAATCAAAATCCAACAGATCTTCTATCAGTTATGGTACCAGCAGTAGCTTTAGGGAATGCCATAGCAATAGTAATGGGAGCATTTTTAAATAAACTTGGTAAAAAATATCCACGTATAAGTGGTCAAGGTAAATTATTAAAAAACTTTGAAAATAATATTGATGAAGAGAAAGAGGAGAAACTTTCAGATTTAAAAGAGTTAGGAAGTGGAATGGTAATAGCTCTATCATTTTTTATTTTTGGTAGTATTTTGTCTAAATTTATTCCAATGCACGCTTATGCACTAATGATAATTTCAGTCGCAGTAGTTAAAGCTTTAAATATAATGGATAAAAAATATGAAAATTATGCTGCTAAATGGTATCAGTTTATAGCGAAAAACTTTACTTCAGCTCTTTTAGTGGGAATTGGAATTGCATATACTAGTTTAGCTCAAGTTATAGATGCATTTACAATAACTTATCTAATTTTAGTTTTAACGACAGTTATAGGTGCTGTTATAGGAACAGCGATTATGGGGCATTTTTTAGGATTCTATATGGTAGAAGCTTCGATAACTGGAGGACTTTGTATGGCAAATATGGGTGGAACTGGAGACGTTGCTGTTTTATCTGGAGCTGATAGAATGGAACTTATGCCTTTTGCTCAAATCTCATCTAGAATTGGAGGGGCATTTATGCTTATTTTAACTTCATTACTTATTAATTTATTATAATATACAAAAATACAAGGGGGGAAATTATGAAAAGAAATTTATTTTTATTAGCTGGAGTTTTAATGGTAAGTACCTTCGCTAATGGGGAAGTAAAAAAGGATGTTAAATTTACAGAGGTACCCTATGGAGCTTGCTCTAAAGAGATGACTGTAGAGGTAAAAGATGGAAAAATAGTCTCGTTTTCTGCAGTGAAAGGATGCCCAGGAAACTTAAATGCAATATCTAAATTATTACCTGGAATGGAAGTAGATAAAGTTATCGCTCTTTTAGATGATAATCCATGTTCAGGTGCTCCGATAAAAGGATTGTCTTCAT
>NZ_JBOFKN010000098.1:0-32697 GCF_051657365.1 Paraclostridium sp. | reverse complement strand
ATACCTGGCAATACTATCATAAATTTTATTAATGTTATTAACAAAATTTTAAATGAGCTTAATTTCATAGCTATTACAAAACTATTTATAGTATACCCTATAGATAGTCCTTTTACTGCAAAAAGTATAATAGCAATTGGAGATAATATTACACTCAACGTAGTTATAGCCATTCCTATTAAGAAAACTGAATCCATTTTTAGATTTAATATAATTACATCTTTCAAGCTTACATCTGAGTTATAATAATTTGCAGTATAAGCTATATTTTCATTCATAACATCTGTGTATTGTGGGAAAATTTTATTCAATAATGAGCCTACAATTACACATGCAAGAAATAGACATGATATAAATATTATCTCCTTACTAATTTTATCTACTGTATTTCTTTTATTTATTCTTTTCAAAAATTACAACCCCCTCTTTTGTACTTACATAATTTTTATGCAAGATAAGAGGAGGTTATTCCAATTTATAAAAGTTCTTTTGATAGCAAAAGACCTATAGATGTTTTAGCATCTTCTATATCATTTTTATCAATCATTCCATAAGCTTCTTTTAAGCTAACTTCATGCACATCTAAAAATTCACCATCTTCTAAATTAGCTTCGCCACTTTCTAATTCTGTAGCTAAATAAACATACACTTTTTGATTTGAAAATCCAGCTGAAGTATAAAATTTATGTATTAACTTTATATTATTGGCCTTATATCCAGTTTCTTCTTTCAATTCTCTAATAGCACAATCTTTTGGATTTTCACCTTGTTCTAATTTACCAGCAGGTATCTCCCATATAGCTTTTTCTATAGCTTTTCTATATTGCTTAACTAGTACAACTTTATTGTCATTAGTTATAGCAACTATACCTACAGCTCCTGGATGCTCTATTATTTCTCTTTTTTGATATCCCTTTTTAGGTACTTCAACAGTATCTACTCTTAGACTTATGACTTTTCCTGTATATAACCTATCACTACTTACTGTCTGTTCTTCTACTATCATAACAAACCTCCATTAAGTAATATGCTGCATTGCTAGCAGCATCGAAAAATTCACTATCTTGTTCATAATTTCTGCCCATACTTCTAACTTTAAGTCCATAATAACTTAGATCATCAAAAGTATTTGCTTGATTTATATATACTACATTATGTTTTTGGTTTAAGTTTTTTTCATTTATTTGATTATTTACATATTCTAATTTATCTTTATCTTTAATGCCTATAGGTATATCCACCTTAACATTAACAATCTCATCTAATACAGTAATACTATGATGACTTATCCCTACATGTCTATCTCTTTTATCAGCAAAACTAATTCTAGGTATTGCTATTGGATTTCCTCCTAGCTTTTTAACTGCATCTAATATAGGTCCCTGTTCTATTCCAGTAAATCCATATTTCGTTCCAGTTCCAGCTATACCTGGTCCCATACTTACAAATACTACATCCGCATTTAATACTTCTTTAGCTGTTATTAAAGCTGAATAAATATTTATGCATTCATAGTCCCCTCCAAATGCATTTCCTATAGTTATAGTATCGTCTATTAAGTTCTTATTCTTTAGATTTTCTACATTTTTACTTAAATATATTGGTAAAGCTGCTCCATCAGTCATTATATAAACTAACTTTTTACTTGGGTTATGTCTTTTGTATGATGCAACAAATGGAGTAAGCATACTATGTAGTGTTCCTACTACTACAGGAAGATTATCTAAGCTTTTAAATTCATTTATTTTTTCATGTAATTTACTATCTTGTTCTTCAACTGAATCTACTTTTACTTGCATAGGTGTATATCTTAACTTCATTATATGTCCACCAGGAGTCATTTTAGACTCTATTTTACTTAAGTTTGTTATAACAAAATGATATCCACCAGTTCCAAGGCTCAATTCCACTGCAGTAGTATTTAATACTACTTCATCACCTATATCTATATTACCTGTCATTTTAGGGTAGTTATATGCTTTAGCTAAACTACCACCAATATTTACACTAATTTCTTCTAAATTGTCTGATTTACTTATTATAGATTCTACTAAACCAATTCTTTTACTTATCATAAGATTACCTTCCTAGCTTATCAATAAAGTTTAAAGCCTTATTGTTTTCTATTATTTTCGTCAAAGAATATTTTTCAGTTAATATGTGTATAAATACTAAAAATACTAACCATCCTAGTCTTATCGGTCGAGCATATCCTATAGCTACAAGTATACCTATCGATATACCCAAAACGTTAGATCCCGTATCTCCCATCATAGCCCTTGCTTTTAAATCGTCTATAAAATATACTAATACACTTGGTAATAATATAAGTAATAGTCCTTTTGGGTATCCCACTAACGTTAATATTAAAACTAAAGCTATTGCTAAGTATACCTTTATAGCTCTTCCCGGTCTTAAGTCTAATAAATTCATTAAATTTGTAGATAGCGCTATTATTAAAGTGTTTATAACTATATCCACTATATTTTTAGATATAGCAACAGATATAGTCAATCCTACAAAGCCTCCAAATAGCGCTTTAAATCCACCAGTTGTAAGATTGCCTTTAAGTAAACTTTTGAAGTGTCCCTTTAGTCCACTTACATCCCTATTTCCAATAATATCATCTAATATTCCTACTAAACACATAGATAATAAACCAAATAGATACATAAATACATATACTAAGCTTTCATAATTCTTAGTAAAGTATATTAATATAATTCCATTTATAACTATTGTAGGCAGAAATACTAATCCCATACTCACAGGTATCATATCTTGTTTGTAATTAGGTCTTATAACGTTACTCGATATTAACATATTCCTAAAAAATGGTATAACCATGTAAGTTACTAATACCCCTACTAGTAGCATTATTATATATAGTACATTCGTATTCAATAATACTACCTCCATTCTTTTCTTTTCTTGTTAGCAATTTTTTTAATATGATAAAACTGTTTACCTCTATGTATAAATCCTTTTAGATCTCTTCCAGTTTCATTATGTGTCATATTAACTAAAATTTCTTTTATAGAGTATCCATATTTTAAAATATCTATTGTCATACCTACTTCAACACCATATCCATAAGGTATTTCATCAAATCTTTCTAAAACTTCTCTTTTAAATATTCTTTGACCAGATATTGTGGCATCTAACTCTACTCCTGTCATTTCTAGTACAGATTCCTTAGCTAACCTTTTTACAAATCCCATTCCACCTTTTTTCTTAGCAGGTGGGAATTTTGCTATAGTTACATCTACTTCATTATTTATTACTGGCTGTATAAGCTTTATAGTTTCGCTTGATGAATTTCCTAAATCTCCATCTAAAAATCCTATTATGTCTGCATTTTCCATAGCTACTTTAAGTCCATAGTTTAATGCATATCCTTTACCTCTATTTTTATCTAACTTAAAAAATTTTATTTTTTCATTCACTACTGATTTAGCTACTTGCTCTGTATTATCGCTTGATCCATCATCTACAACTATTATTTCGTCTATTTCTTTTATATCTACTATTCCTAGTAAAGTATCTTTTATTTTATTTTCTTCATTGTATGCTGGTATTATTATACTAACATAAGGATTCATAATTACATCTCCTTCATTTTTACTTAAATGGTATTGCAGAATCTACATTTTCTCCTACTCCAAAATTACCTTTTTCTACAGAGTCTTTAAGTGAACAAACTAATGCTATCTTACCTAATCCCTGTTCTGAATTATTTATAGTAGTAACTTTATCTTTTTTGTACATTTCTACGTCAGAGAATTTAACATCACTTTTTTGTGTCATTACTATATATTTATCTTCTTCTCTTAATTTATTTACTAAATTTTTATCAATATTTTCATATTTTTTAGAAGAGTCAGTAGAACTACCCGTAGCTAATACAACTTGTGTGTAATCTAAGTAATTTTCTGATATAGAGTTAATTTTTATCATATCTAACTTTTCAAGTTCTTGTAGTTTTGCTATAGCATTTTCTTCTTTTAAAGAATCTATTATGTAGTTAATTACATCTTTGCTAGTTTTTAAATTTAAGTTTACTGCAGTATCTAATTCTTTTATTTTATCTTTATTATTTATTCCATCCTTTAATACTATGTTAAAAGCTATTGATCCATTTGCATCTGTTATAGTATTAGATACATCTTCTATATAATCATAATTTTCTGTAGTCGCAATTATTCCTATATTTTTATCTTGCAATTCATCTTTTACTAATTTAGCATAATTATTGCTTACATATTCAGCCAACTTTTTATACTCAGTTTCTTTTATTTCTAATTTCTTTTCTAGTGTATCATTTGTTGTTTTTATTTCCTCAAATTTATCATCTAAATCACTTATTATTGAAGCTTGTTGTTTACTAAGTTCTTGGTCATAATTCAAGTTAAACCCTACTAACATTCCTATCCCTAATGCAATAAATATAGCACCTATGGTTACTATATAATACTTCATATTTATATGCATATTAATCCTCCTCAACTAATTACATCTGTAATAATAATCTAATTTTTAATTGCATTAAATGCATGAACTGTTGAACACTTGGCGAAAATGATGCAAGTATCAATACTGGGAATAAAGCTGTAGCTATTAATGCCCATATATATTTTAATTTAAGCTTACTTCTATATAGTAAGTTTACACCCTTTGCATCTATAAGTTTTGAGCCTATTTTAAGTCTAACTAAAAATGTACTCGCCATCCCAGGTCTTCCTTTTTCCAAGAAATCTATCATATTTGAATGTGTTCCTACAGCAACTATAAGCTCAGCTTTATATTCATAAGCTGTAAGCATAGCTATATCTTCACTAGTACCAGGCGCTGGGAAAACTATCGCATCCAATCCAAGATCTTGAACCCTTTTAAGCCCTGGAGCTCTTCCGTCTGTATATGCGTGAACAACTATTTCTTTTGCTTTCTTTAATGCTTCATCGCTTACACTATCCATGTCCCCTACTATAACATCTGGTGTATACCCAAATTCTAAAAGAGCATCAGCACCACCATCTACTCCCACTAATATAGGCTTCATTTCCTCTATATACGATAATATAGTACTTAAATCTTGTTTATAATCTTGTCCTCTTACAACAATTAGAACATGTCTATTCTTGTAATTTGTACTTACTTTTGGTATCTCAACTTCTCCAAGTATAAATCCTTTTTCTTTTTTAGCATAATCTATTGTATTATCTATGAATCTATCTAATTCTACAGATAAATTTTCATATGCTAATTTTATCTTGTCATCTACAGCATTTTTATCTAATACTTCTCCTTGACCTAATAATTCTCCATCTCTATAGATTTTCCCATCTACAACTTCTATTATTTGGCCTTCTTGCAAATTGTTAAATAATTCTTCTCCTATATTATCTACAATAAGTATATTTTTATCTACAAGTATACCAGGTCCCTTATTTGGGTATCTTCCACTTATAGATTGAGATGCATTTATAACAAGTTTTATCTTTCCCTCTACTAATGAGTTTGCAGCAACTTCATCTACATCTTTATGATTTATGACTGCTATTTCTCCGCCAGTAAGTCGCTTTGCAAGCCTTTTAGTTTTTCTGTCTACCTTAATAGGGGCTTCGACTCTCATACTTAAAACCTCCATCTTTCGTTTTTGAAATCACATTACATTATAGCATTATTTTACAACAATTTAAATAATTAAAATTATGGTCTAGTTTTACATATCTTTAAGAATCTCCATTAATTTTAATTTATTGTTAATTTCGGAATTTTCAATAACTCTATTTAACAAACAACTAAGTTTTAATCCAATATCCTTTCCATTATAACCCAAAGCCTTTAAATCATTGCCATTGATAGCTAATGTTTTTAAAGAATAACACTCATTCTTTTCTTCTATTTCCTTTATTAATCTTAATATTTTTTCATATTTATCATTTGCAAATTGTTTTTCCAATACCATTTTAATATTTAATATCTGTATAAAATTTTCTTTTCCTACTTTGTGTAAACATAATTTTATATAGGTTTTATCTATATCTATATCTTGATTTAAGTAATCTAATATAGTAATACATTGATTTTTTACACTATTTGGGTATTTAAGTATATTAAGTATATTCCTACTATTAATAGTGTTGCCCATAATATATATAAGTATCGTCAATCTTGTAATTAAATCTTTTTTGCTATCCTTTATATAATTCAATTCGTTTTTTTGTATTTTTATATCATATAACCCTAATTCATTAAACATGCCTGCATCATAAAGAGTATATAACTTTTCTGGATTATCGCTCATTAATATTTTATTGAGTTCTTCTTGTATTCTTTCTAAACTTACATTTTTTATTAGACTTATATTTTTATATATGCCTTCATTTGTATTATTTTCTATATCAAACCCTAATTTACAACTAAATCTTACAGCTCTTATTATCCTTAATCCATCTTCTTCAAATCTTTTATGTGCTTCTCCTACTGTTTTTATTAATTTAGCTTGTATATCTTTTATTCCTCCAAATATGTCTACTATCCCTACCTTATAGTTGTATGCAATTGCATTTATAGTAAAATCTCGTCGTTGTAAGTCTTTTATTATATCACTTGTAAATTCTACACACTCCGGTCTTCTATTATCATTATACTCTCCATCTATTCTATACGTTGTAATTTCATATTCAAATTTATTTTTTATTAGTGTTACTGTTCCATGTTTAATTCCTGTTTCAATTATTCTTTCACCCTTAAATATATTTATAATTTGTGATGGACTTGCATTTGTTGTTATATCGTAATCATTAGGTTTCAATCCTATTATAGAATCCCTCACACATCCTCCAACTATAAAAGCTTCATATCCCTTTTTATATATTTTATCAATTATATATTCTACATCTTTTGGCATTTTAATTTTCATTTTTTCACCTCTACTGATTTACTATTATATATTTTATACATTTAAACAAAAAATAAAGCCTTCATTTTATGAAGGCTTTGTTTTTTATTTATTATTTAACCATACTGTGTTCTAATCTTAATTTATCAGCAATCATCGCTATGAATTCTGAATTTGTTGGTTTTCCTTTAGTATTATGAACTGTATATCCAAATAATTGGTTTATAGTATCCACCTTACCTCTGCTCCACGCAACTTCTATAGCATGTCTTATAGCTCTTTCAACCCTACTTGGAGTTGTATTAAACTTCTTAGCTATACTTGGATATAACTCCTTTGTAACAGCTCCTAATAGCTCTACATTGTCTATAACCATCTTTATAGCTTCTCTTAAATATAAATATCCTTTTATATGTGCTGGAACTCCTATTTCATGTATTATGTTAGTTATTTCTGTTTCTATGTTTCCTACATTTTTAACAAAATCAGTTTTAGTCATTTTTATATCCATGCTACCTCTAGAATTAGAGTCCACAACTGTATTTTTATTTGAAACTAAACCTCTTATTCTATTTATAAATATAACAAAGTCAAAAGGTTTAACTATATAATAATCAGCACCTAAATTTATTGCACTTTGAGTTATCTTATCTTGACCTACTGCAGATAAAACTATTATCTTAGGCATTTTACTTAAATTCATAGCATTTAATTTTTCTATTACCCCTAAACCATCAAGATGTGGCATTATAACATCTAAAACTAACACATCTGGTTGAGTTCTAGATACTAAGTCTAATGCTTCGATTCCATCTTTAGCAACCCCTAATATTTCTATATCATCCTCATTAGATAAATATTCTCTCAGTACCTGACAAAAATCCCTGTTATCATCAGCTAAAACTATTTTTATTTTTTCGTTCATTGAATTTCCCCCCATAGAATTTATAATTTATTTAAATATTATCTTTTTCTCTCTAATTAACCTATTCGACATTTAATAAATATATTCCTTCTGTTTATTTTATTTTTATACATATATTTATATTATCATCTTATCTATAAAAATTCCATATCCTATTTTAGAGTTATCTAGAAAAACATGAGTTAGTGCACCGATTATTTTATTATTTTGTATTATAGGAGATCCACTCATTCCCTGAACTATTCCACCTGTATAATCAATCAATCTCTCATCTACTACTTCAATCACCATATCTTTCCCATCTTTTTTATCTTTATAATTTATTTTTTTTATTTTTATTTCGTATTCCTCTATTATTCCATCTTTATTTTGAAATAACATACTTGCTGATCCAATTTTTATATCTTTTTTATCGCTAACTTCTAATTTTTTATATTTTCCATCTCTATCGTATGTCATTAATTCTCCATTTATACCAAAATCATTATTTTTATTAAATGTTCCAATAGCACTATCAATATCGAATTCAGCTTCTATTTGTCCTGTATATCCATTATTTTCTTTTATAATTTCTATGTTTCTAGCATTATATATATTTCCACTTTTTACTTTTATAAGTTCATCAGTATCTTTATCTTTTATAGAGTGGCCTACTGCTGCAAATGTATTGTTTTCAGGATTATAAAAAGTCATAGTTCCAATTCCTGATATTTTATCTCTAATCCATAGTCCTAATTTATACTCATTATTTATTTTTTTTATCTTTACTTCTTTTGATATATATTCTCCATCTCTATTTAATAAAATATCTACATAATTTTTTTTACATAAATTTATAATTTTTTCTACATCTTTACTATTATATACCCGTATACCTTCTACACTTACTATATTATCCCCTGGTTTTATACTTCCTATATAATCCATATTTTCTTCATTATCTAGTACTAAGATACCATCTGTGTTAGCTCGTATCCCTACAACATTTCCTAATGGAACCAAGTACTTCGGTTCTTTACTTATACTTTCACTTGGCTTTGGTATTATTAAAGTAACTACAACTAGAATCAAAATTAAGATAAAATACATTTTTTTCATCTATTTAATACATCCCTTTCCTATATTACTTATATACATATAGTTCCATTTTTTCTATATTTTATCCTTAAACAAGAATAAAAAAAGACACCTAATTAGGTGCCTTTTTAGCAAGTTCTATTATTTCACTAGCATGTTCCATAGTTTTTTCAGTTATATTACTTCCTGCTATAAGTCTTGCTATTTCATCTTTTCTTTCTTCGTCATTTAACTTACTTATAACTGTAAAAGTTCTATCAGTAGAAGTTTTTTTCTCGATACAGTAGTGAGTATCTGCATTAGCAGCAATTTGAGGTAAATGTGTTATACATAGTATTTGTTTTTTCTTCGCTATAACAGATAACTTTTCTCCTACAATTTGAGCTGCAATACCACTTATCCCAGTATCTATTTCATCAAAAACTAATGTATCTATTTCATCTATATCCGCTAGTATAGTTTTAAATGCTAGCATAAATCTTGACATTTCTCCCCCAGAAGCAACTTTGTATATAGGTTTAATGTCTTCTCCTAAATTAAAAGAAATCATAAATTCAATATCATCTTGTCCTTTTAATGTAAAGTTGTTTTTATTGAAAGAAACCTCAAACACAACATTTTTCATATTTAAGCTTTTAAGTTCTTCCAATAATTTAGCTTGAAGTTCATTAGCTATACCTTTTCTATCATCCGTTAGTTTATCTGCTTTTAATCTCAATATATTTTCTATTGATTTAAGCTTTGATTTTAGTTCTTCTACTTTTTCATCTCTATTGAGTATTTCTTCTAATCTAATGTTAATTTTATCTTTGTATGCTAATATTTCTTCTACAGTATCTCCATACTTTCTTCTTAGAGTGTTTATTTCATCTACTCTTTGTTCTATTTGGTCTAATTCATATTGTGAAAAATCAATACTCTCTTTATAATTACGTATATCTCTAGATATATCTTGAAGTTCATACATTATTCTTTCTATAGTTTCATTATATTCATTTAATCTATCATCATATTTAGCTATAGAGTTTAAATCTCCTAGTGATTTCGAAATAAGGTCTACAGAATTTATACTTCCATCGTATAAATTTAAGTATGCATTATTTAAGTTCGTATATATTTTTTCACCATTTCTATAAACTTCTCTTTGTTTTAATAAATCTTCATATTCATTTTCACTTAAATTCGCAGATTCAATTTCATTTATTTGAAATTTAATTAAATCTATTTCTCTTTGAATTTGCATATCATCTTTATTTTCTGTTAATATATTTAAAGCTTTTTTAACTTCATTATAATCGATATATGTACTTTCATAATCATTTTTAGATTTATATAGTTTTTCTTCTCCAAATAAATCTAAGAAGTCTATATGAGTATCCTTATTAAATAAAACTTGATTTTGATGTTGTCCATGTATATCAATCAAATACGTTGATATTTCTCTTAAAAAAGATACTTTAACACTTCTTCCATTGATCCTGGATATACTTTTACCATCATCAAAAATTTCTCTACTTATTATAATCTGATTATCTTCGTCTATATCTATTCCATTTTCTAATATCTTTGCTTTTAACTTTTTATTATTAATTTCAAATAAAGCTTCTATTAAGCCTTTTTCTGTGCCTTTTCTTAAAAAAGATCTATCATATTTACCACCTAGACATAACCCCAAAGCACCTATTATTATAGATTTACCTGAGCCCGTTTCTCCGGTTAATATGTTTAGATTTTTATCAATGTTTAATCTTAGTTCATCTACTAATGCACAGTTTCTCATATATAATTCAAGGATCAATTCGAATCCCCCTCTTTATTACATTAAATTATGTGAATTGTCTACAACCTGATCTATAGTTTTTTTGAATTCTTCTTTATTATATTCATATCCTTCATTAGAGTTTTTTAAGTGAATTAAATATTCTATATTACCTTCAGGTCCTTTTATAGGTGAATAATCTAATCCTAAGATTTCAAATCCAGCTTCTGCTGCAAAATCTGATATTTTCTCTATAACTTCTATATGTGTAGATTTTTCTCTAACAACACCTTTTTTACCTACTTTTTCTCTTCCTGCTTCAAATTGAGGCTTTATTAAAGCTACTACTTGACCATTCGGGTCTAAAAGTTCTTTAGCCTTTGGTAAAACTAATTTAAGAGATATAAAAGATACGTCTATAGATGCAAACTGTCCAAATTCTTTAGTATGTTCTATAGTCACATGTCTTATATTAGTTCTTTCCATACATACTACTCTTTCATCCTGTCTAAGTTTCCATGCTAATTGTCCGTATCCTACATCTATCGAAAATACTTTTACAGCCCCATTTTGAAGCATACAATCAGTAAATCCTCCCGTTGATGAACCTATGTCTAAGCAAACCTTATTTTCTAAAGTTATATCAAAATTTTTCATAGCCTTTTCTAGCTTTAATCCGCCTCTACTGACATATGGTATAGGATTGCCTTTTACTTCTATATTACTTTCTTCTTTTACTTCAGATCCTGCTTTATCACATCTTTGGTTATCTACAAAAACCAATCCAGCCATTATAGCTTTTTTAGCTCTTTCTCTACTGTCAAAAAATCCTTGTTCTACAAGTAATACGTCTATTCTTTTTTTCATATAATATACCTTTCTATTTTAATAAATCCTCAACTTTTTGCGCTATACATCTTGGTGATATTTTACATTGTTCATATAATGTATTTACATCTCCATGGGGTACAAATTCATCTTCTATACCTATATTTACAATATCATTATCGAACTTATTATCTATTAAGAATTTATTTATTCTGCTTCCAAATCCACCTGTAATTACATTATCTTCTATAGTTACAATATGCCTATGATTTTTTAATAACTCTCTTATTAAATTTTCATCTATTGGTTTTAAGAATCTAGCATTAACTAAAGTTGGATTTATATTTATGTTATTTAATATACTTATAGCTTCTATAGATTGTTTTACCATATTTCCTATAGCTAATATAAGAATATCTTTTCCTTCATTTAAAACTTCGTACTCTCCTACTTTTATAGAAGTATACTTTCCTTTTTCTAAAAAATAACTATTACCTCTTGGATATCTAATAGCCATAGGACCCTCTACACTTAATGATAAATCCATCATTAATTCAAGTTCTCTAGTATCCTTTGGCGCCATAACAACCATGTTAGGAATATTGTTTAAGTAACTTAAATCAAAGATTCCATGATGTGTTTCTCCATCATTTCCAACAAGACCTGCTCTATCAATAAGTAACTTTACATTTTTACTAGTTATAGCCATATCATGAATTATTTGATCATATGCTCTTTGTAAAAATGATGAGTAAACAGCAAAATATGGCTTCATTCCTGCTTTGGCTAAACCACAACTAAATGTTACTGCATGTTGTTCTGCTATTCCTACATCATAGTATCTATTAGGATATTGTTCAGAAAACTTATTTAGTCCCGTTCCAGACGGCATTGCTGCAGTTATAGCTACTACTTTATCATCCTTATTTGCTAAATCTATTAACTTCTCTCCTACAACTGCTGATATACTTTTTGTTGTTGATGATTTTAACCCTGTTTTTATGTCAAATTTAGAAACTCCATGATATTTATGAGGTTTATCTTCTGCAAATTTATAGCCTTTACCTTTTTTTGTTATTACATGCAATAAAGTAGGCCCATCTTTATTTTTAGCTTTTTCTAATGCTTTTGTTATTTCATCTATATCATGTCCATCTATTGGCCCTAAATAATCTACTCCTAAAGAATCAAAAAAAGCACACTCTTGTAAAGAAAATTTACTTTTTATACTGTCCTTTACCTTGCTTGCAGTTTTTGATATTATATTACCTCCGGGCGTAACATTCAGTATTTTTCCAACTTCATCTTTAACTTTATTAACCGTTGAATTCTTAATTATTGCAGATAAGTGTTTTGACATACCTCCAACATTTTCATCTATAGACATTTCGTTATCATTTAAAATAACTATCATATTAGTTTTTATATAACCTAAATGGTTTAGAGCCTCTAGTGCCATTCCTCCTGTTATAGATCCGTCTCCAATTACAGATACAACAGAAAAATCTTCACCTTTTATATCTCTAGCACATGCTATTCCAGTTCCAACAGATATAGATGTACTACTATGACCTGTATCAAATATATCATGTTCACTTTCACATTCTTTTGGAAATCCACTTAATCCATTAAATTGTCTCAATGTATCAAATTGATTTTTTCTCCCTGTTAAAATTTTATGAACATAAGCTTGGTGGCCTACATCCCATATAAATTTATCTTTAGGACTATCAAATACCTTATGCATAGCTAGTGTTAGTTCTACAACACCTAAATTTGACGCTAAATGTCCACCTGTATTTGAAACTGATCTTACTAAAAATTTACGTATATCTTTAGCTAGTAAATCAAGTTCTTTCGTATCCATATTTTTTATATCTTTAGGAGAATTCACATTATCTAAATAATTATACATATTTTCTCACCTTTTATCTAAGTAGTTTTACCTCAGTAAATATTAACTAAATACTAAGGCTGTAATAATTCCCAAAATAGCTCCAAAAAAAACTTCTGTAGGTGTATGTCCCACAAGTTCCTTTAATTTCTTTTGTTCTATATGTTTTCTATGCTGTAAATCATCTACTATCTGATTTAATATAACGGCTTGTTTCCCCACTGCACGTCTAACTCCAGATGCATCATACATTATGATCATAGAAAAAACTGCAACTACTGCAAATTCAGTTGAAGCAAATCCATATTCCATACCCACTAAAGTAGATAAAGCAGTTACAAAAGAACTATGAGAACTCGGCATTCCTCCTGAAGTGAAAATTCTAGATATTTGTACTTTTTTTTCTTCTCCAGTAAACACCTTAAAGAACTGTGCTAAAAAACAAGCAAACATACTTATTCCTAGCACCTTGTTGCTAAAAATTTCTGAAATAAAACTCATTTCTCCTCCTTAATACTCTCTAGCTACTATATAGTCTGCTAATCCATTTAAAAATTCCCTATTTTCATTTACTTTTCCAATGCTCAACTTAGCTTCCTCTATAAGATTGTTTGCTATTTTTTTTGATTCGTCAAGACCAATCAAAGATGGATATGTAGACTTATCATTTTCAATATCACTACCTACATTTTTACCAAGCTTAGCTTCATCTCCAACAATGTCTAATATATCATCTACAATTTGGAACGATAAACCTATATTTTTTGCATATCTAGTTATATTTTCTAACTGTTGTTCACTTGCTCCACCTATTATCGCTCCAGCTCTCATGCATCCAACTATTATTGCTGCAGTTTTATTCATATGTATAAAATCTAATTTATCCATATCTATTAATTTACCTTCGCTTTCAATATCAACAACTTGCCCACCTATCATTCCATCTACTCCAGATGCCTTAGCAATTTCATTTATAGCATTTAAATATTTAGATGCATCAGATTTCCCTATAGATTCTCTAAGCATAATTTCATAAGCATAGTTTAATAACCCATCCCCAGCAAGTATAGCCATAGCTTCTCCATATACTTTATGATTTGTAGGTTTTCCTCTTCTTAGGTCATCATTATCTAGTGCCGGAAGGTCATCATGAATTAAAGAATAAGTATGTATCATCTCTATTGCTACTGCAAATGGAATTGCATCTTTTTCATTTCCTCCAACTAGTTTACACGCTTCTAATGTAAGGATTGGTCTTAATCTCTTCCCGCCTGCTTTTAAACTATAGTTCATAGCTTCAAATATATTTTTCTGAAATCCTTCTTCTTTTGGCATATATTCACTTAGCAATAATTCTATATTATTAACTCTATTTTTTAACTCATACTTAAAATTCATAGCTACTCCTCCTCTATACTAAAAGGTATCTCTTTACCATCTTTATTGAATTTATTTATTTTTAAGTTAGCAGTATCTAATAATTTATTACAGTGCCTATAAAGCTTTATTCCCTCTTCATATAAATTAAGAGATTCATCTAAATTAGTAGTTCCAGTCTCTAACTTAAGTAATATGTCTTCTAACTTTTTATAAGATTCTTCATAAGATAAATTCATATTTATACCTCTTTAACTTTTATTTTTTCAACAGTACAATCTACTAATCCATCTTTTAGTGTAATCTCTATGTTATCACCTTCATTTATTCCATTTGTACTATTTATAATTTGCCTATCTTTTTGTAAAATACTATAACCTCTATCTAGTGTAGATAGAGGGCTTAGACTATAAAGAATAGATCCACTAGTAGTTAAATCCTTCATTTTTAAGTCTATTGTATCTTTTATCTCTTTAGTTATTTTATCATATATTATATCTATTTGTATAATTTTATCTCTTATTATATAAGACTTGACTATAGTATCTATCTTATCAACTATATTATGTAACTTGTTTCTATCTAATTTAGATTGACTTATAAGAGCTTTATCCATTCTAGTTTTTATATTTTCAATTTTATAGAATAAATCTTCTAAATTTGGTGTAGCTATTTCCGCTGCCGCTGAAGGTGTTGGCGCTCTCATATCAGCTACGAAATCCGATATGGTAAAATCTGTTTCATGACCAACAGCTGATATTATAGGTATATTAGAATTAAATATCTCCCTAGCAACAATTTCTTCATTAAAAGACCATAATTCTTCTATAGACCCTCCGCCTCTTCCAATTATTATTGTATCTACATTATTGTCATTATTGAAAAATCTAATCCCTTCGCATACTTCTATTGATGAACTTTTTCCTTGAACGGCTACAGAATATAGTTTTATATTAACTTTAGGAAATCTTCTTTTAATTACATTTATTATATCTCTTATTACAGCTCCTGTTTCAGATGTTATCACTCCAATACTCTTTGGCATGATAGGTATTGATTTTTTATATTTCGTATCAAACAAACCTTCTTTGCTTAATTTTTCTTTTAACTTATTAAATTCTAAATATAAGTTCCCAACTCCATCTATTTCTATGGTATCTATATATAACTGATAAGACCCATCTCTTTCATATACCGATACATATCCATTTGCAATTACTTTTACTCCATCTTCTAAACCTAATTCACTATCGTAATTACTTTTAAAGATTACACAGTTTATTTTTGATGAATTGTCTTTCAATGTTAAGTACACATTTTTACTGCTATGAACTTTAAAGTTTGAGATCTCACCTTTTACTTTTAAATTATACAAAACTGCATCATTACTTAAAATTCTTTTTATATATGAATTAACTTCGCTAACTTCTAAAGCTCTTAACTTCATATCTATTCTCCTATAAATTTATTTAAGCCTATTTTTGCACATCCCACAGCATTATCAGTACTATATTCACTTTTAGTAAAACAACACTTTATATTACTTTTGCTCAACTTCTTAATTAAATTTATTTTTATGTATTCACTAGATGCAACTCCACCTGCAAAAACAACCTCATTGATATTATTATCTTTACATAAATATTTAAGTACTTTATATAAATTTCTAACTATTGAATCCATTAATAATTTTGAAGTGTATCCTTCATCATATTGTTTTATACATTTATCCAATTGATTTTCAATTCCTGATAAATTCATATATCCATCTTTAACTGAAGTTTTTATTCCAACATTTATATCTTCACTACATTTCAGTGCATTTTCATCTATGTATTTTCCACATGGAAAACCATATCCCATTTTAACTCCTAATCTATCTATTAACTGACCAAAACTTATATCTTTACTTCCACCTATTATATTTATTTTCAATTCATTTTTAATTTTTTCAACTAGTAATACTTCTGTAGTTCCACCTGACATATGTACAGATATAAATCTATCTCTTTTTAATTCATTAGTATGTAAACTAGCATATATATGATTTTCTTGATGGGTAGTCGGATATAACTCTATACCATTCATATTACTTAATAATTTTGCAAAATTATACCCAACTGTAAACGCTGGCATATATGATTCACTAATTGGCCTAGGCTTTTCCGATGCACAAATAGCAACCACATTATATTTTTCCATTGTATTTTTTATTTTTTCGCTTATATACCCTAAGTTATTCACATGTTGAAATACCATTTCACTTTGTCTAAGCCCCTTAGAATCCTTACCTACTTTTAGCATTATCTTTTCATTAAATACTATACTTTTATCTAAAGATATAGCTGCTATAGAGGTCGTATAGCAGCTAGTATCTATTCCTATTATTATGTTTTTACTTTTCTCCGATTTCACTTACAACACTTCCTAATATACCATTTATAAATTTAGGAGATTTATCATCACAATAAAGTTTTGATAATTCAATCGCTTCATTTATAGAAACTTTAGTAGGTACCTTTGGAGCGTATAGCATTTCACATATTGCAAGTCTAAGTATCGCTAAATCTACTTTAGCCATTCTGTTTACTGTCCAATTTTTTGCATATTTACTTATTAGTTCATCTATAGTATCTTTGTTTTGTTTCATATTTTTAGCCATTTCATTTGCATAACTTCTATCTATTATTTCATCTAATTCATTTTCGCTTAATTCAACTTCAGCGTCATCTGAAAATTGTAATTTTAATTCCTCATATCTATTTTTTATATATTCAAAGTTATCGTTTAAGAAACTTTCTAGTTTAGCGTCTGTATCTTCTTCGCCCTCTTTGTTTATGTCTATTTGGTATATAAACTTCATCATATACTCTCTCGTCGTTATCATTTTTGCTTTTTTCATTTGCTTCTTCCTCCTTTGAATTTATTATATACATATTTACTCATAAAAAAACCCTCTGATTTTCAGAGGGTCATATTAACTTATCGTAGATGTTTACTTCATTTCTGTCTTATCAACTTTTTCTTTTTTAAAGTTGATTCCTTGAACATGTATATTAACTTGAGAAACTTTTAATCCAGTCATTGTTTCAACTGTGTTTTTTACATTTTCCTGTACTTTAAAAGCTATATCAGGTATAGATATTCCATAATCAATTATTACCATAACATCTAAGACAACTTCGTCTTCCTCTATTTGTATCTTAACTCCATTGTTCTTTAGCAATTTATCTGTGAAAGTCGATGTAGTTTCTACTCCTTCTACTTCTATAGCTGCTAGTCCTGCTATAGTCGCGATGACATCGTTTGATATCTTAACTTGGCCAAAGTTATTATTTTCCATCATATATCACATCCCTATATAAACTATTTTATTATATAATAATACCAAATAGTAATTTACTTTGCAACAAAAAACGCCCCAGTATAACCAGGGCTTTTATACTTATTTATTATTACTACTCATTAACTTAATTTGATCGTGCTTTACTTTTGACTCTGTTGCTACTAAATCAAATATTTTAGTTGCATCTTGTTTCTCTATTTTTTGTCCATTTACAACTACATTTACAGTCTCATTACTTATGTATACCAATGAATTTTCAAATCCCTTAGCTCCTAATAAATCTTCTAACTTCAATTCTAATTCTTGATCTTTAACAAGTTGTAATTTCATATTTGATGCTTGCTTTCTTGTTTCCTCTGCTGTTGATGGATTATTTATTATTTCATTTAAATCCTCAGTTAATTCATTTCTTTGTTTTTCTCTATTCATTTTCATATCTATTGCATATGATGCTTTTTTCATATTTTTATCTGAAGTTATTTGTTTTTCTATCTCTTTATTAGTTTCTTTTGTTTTTTCATCAACTACAGTTTCTTTACTGTCTACTACTTTCACTTCTTTTTTATCATCATTTTTTGAAAGTTGTTGTTCTTCATACATTTCCATCTCTTTAGATGCTTTTAATACAGATTTTTTACTTAAATTATAATTTACTGTCCCAACTACCACCAACATTAGTGTTAATGTCATTACGACAAACCCTCTACTTTTAAATAAATTCTTGTTAAACTTCATTTATATTCCCCCTAATTAAAATTTATTTTCTTGTAATATTTATATGTACGAGCTTTACTATTATGATTACTTTTTTTATTTTGAATAAATTTCCACTTGATGTCCCGATACTTGGAGTGCTGTTTGCACTGCCGAATATAAATTTTCCTTAATTATAGGATCACTTGCTCCACTTGAAACAACTATAACCCCTTTTATTTCTGGCTCTGACGTTTTTATAACCACTGGTTTGCTTTCCCCAGATGTTATCATAGTTTTATTTTCACTTGATGTTGTTACTGTTCTTTCCCCACCTTGCGCATCTTTTTCTGTAGTTTCTTCTTTTGTTGCATTTGAATTAAATGCCGGCTCAATTTGTTCACTTGCTGCGAAAGTTATCATTACATCAATGTCTCCGGCGCCTTCTATTTGAGATAATATACTTTTTAATTTACTCTCTAAGTCATCATTTTCTTTTACTTGAACAGATTTAGTACTAGTGTTTTCATTTTCTTTTCCATCAAATGTTTGCTTATCATTTTCTTCTTTCGGACTCTTAGAAAATATAACTAGTCCCATAATACATGCAAATGATAAAGCTGCTAAAGTATAAATTTTTTTCTTATCCTCTTCTTTAAAATTTTTAAACATCTCTATTCATCCCCTATCAATCTATTTCTATATTTTCAATTGATATGTCAAGTATATCTACTAAACTCTCTTTAATCTCGTCTTTTGATTTGTTATCTGAGTTTTCTTTAAATACTTGCTTATCTTTTTCACTCTCATTAGATTGTATGTCCTTTTTTGCTTCCTTATTACTATCTTTTTCTTTAACTTTTACTTTACTTATATCTGCTCCGTCCAATTCTATGTCTTCTAATTCATATCCATACTCTTTTAATTTAAGTTCTAGTATGCTTTTTAATCCATCTTCATATCCTGATTTTAAACTCTCATCCCCTGTATTTTTTGATAAATTATTCATGCTTTCTATATATTCTTGATTATATTTAGTGTATGTTTTTAATAACCTATCTTCTAAACTTATATCTTGTGAAAAAAAATTCATTATAGGATTTATAACTATAAATATAAATATAAAATTTAAAACCAAATTAATATAAGATTTTATTTTGGAAGAAGGTAAAACCATATTAACTATATTTACTATAAAAGCAGCAACTAAAATACTTATTATCCATGCTTTAACACTTTCTAACATCGTTTCCTCCTTTTATTGGGCCACAACGCTAATAGATATTACTATTGCAATGGTAACGAAAAACATTATTGTTATAGCTATTATACAAGCTAGCATTATTGCCATAAGATTTGATATTTCATTTAAAAAATTTGATATACTATCTTCTCCTACAGGCTCTACAATCATTGCCGATGTTTTGTAAACCAATATTATAGAAACTATTTTTATTATAGGTATCAAGCATATTCCTACTAAAATAATTAACCCTACTCCTCCAAATAAATTTTTTATTAATTGTGAAGAAGATAATATGATATCAAATGAATCAGATACAAAACCTCCTACAACTGGTATGAAATTTCCAATAGCAAATTTAGTGCTCTTTACAGCAAATCCATCTAAACTTTTAACATACATTCCTTGCATAGAAACCAGAGCTAAGTATATGGTGAATATAGCACCTATTGTTATTAAATTTATTTGCTTTATAAATGATGCTAATTTTTTTAATTTTATACTATTAGAAATATTATTTATAACTAATATTGCAAATCCTATTGTTATAGATATAAATAAAAAATTCTTAAATACTATATTTATAAAAGTTACCCCTCCCATGAATATAGGTGTCATAACAGTGGATGTTAGTGGAAATCCCATAACCACTAAAAATGTAATTAATATAGGCATTACAATTTGCATTAAATTTATCATACTATCAATGGTGGTATTACATATGTTTAAAACATCTTTAAATCCTACTAATGTTAAAGTTACCATTACTATAAATACAATATAAGTAGTAACTTGACTTACAGCTCCTGATGAAAAAGAATTATCAAGACTTTTTAATATTGATGACAAAAGCGCTAACACAAATATTATAGATGCTACTTTTAAACTAGCTTGAACCTCTTGAAATAAAAATAATTTAAGACCTTCTTTATCAAATAAATCTAACATTGTTTTTTCTCCAGATATCAAACCTTTTATAAACGTTTTAATATCTATATCAACAATCAGTTCCTCTTCTTTTATATGATTTTGTATTTCTTCTAAATTTATCTTATTTAGTTGATCTGTTATATATGAATCTACACTTTCCTTTACTTCTTTATCGTTGGCAAAAGAAATATTCGTAAATGTAAATCCAATTAGTATGCATAATATTATACTAATTAAAATTTTTTTCATATGTACTCATTCTCCTATGGAATTATATTTAAAATCATATCTATAATAGATATTAAAATAGGAAATGACATAGTCATAACTATAATTTTTCCTCCAAACTCCAACTTAGCTGCAATATTTCCTTCCCCGCAATCCTTACATATTTGAATAGCAAACTCCATCAAATAAGCTATCCCTATTAATTTTATTATTAACGATATGTACATAGTCGGTATATTAGCTTTGCTTGCTAATTCATTTATGCTTTCAATTATAAAGTTAAACTGATATGTTACTGATAACAAAATCATTATTCCTGTTAATATACCGATAAACATAGCCATCTCTGGTCTATCTTTTTTTATAATCAAACATAATATAGTTGATACAAGCGCAAGCCCTACTAACTTCATTACATCCAAAAAATCTCCCCCTTAGTACAATTGAAACATTGTTCTTACAGCATTGAACAAGTCATTAATTTCTGTTATAACCATAGTAAGAACAATTATCACTCCTGCAAGTGTAGTCAAGGTAGTCCAATCTTTTCTATCTGTTTTTTCAAGTATCATATTAAGAACAGATATTAATAATCCAATTCCTGCAACCTTAAAAATTAAAGTTATATCCATATTTATACCTCCTACATTAAGAATATTCCTACAACCAATCCTATTATAGTAGATAGTTTCTTATAAACTACCCCCTTTTTATTTATATCTTCTTGACTTTGTGTAGTTAATTTTTTAATATTTTCAATAGATAAATCGATCATTCTTTCTTGAGAACATATATCCCCTTTACCGAGAGTTAAAATTAAATTTTTTAATTCATCTACCTCCTTATCTTGAAGGTAGGTTTCTCTTTCCATATTCTTAGAATTTTTTTCCAATATTTGGTCTAACGTGTAATTATTTTCACTTCTCAAATCTTTACTCATATTTTCAAAAAAACTATGAAATGATAATTCTTTATTCTCACCTACTCTAAAAAATATTTCATCTAAAGTATATAAACCAAATGCTAAGTCCATCCTCATTATCTCTAATATTCTTATGAGTTCATTTAACTGTTTATGCCTTTTTGTATACGCTTTATAAATGTATTCTCCTATTAAATAACTACATGCAACTAACAAACTAATAAGCATTATTTTAATTTGCAAAATACCACCTCTTTTCTTCTAGGTCGTATATTTTTTCTATAGTTCCAGGACCATCTTTAGCTGATAATATTATTACTTTTTTAAATAACTCTTTATCTAATAATTTACTTAATTCTTTTCTATCTCTTATATCCTCTATAGAATCTCCATGTACAGTCGTTATTAAGCTAACTCCTCCATTTAAAGCAGTATATAAGGCTTTAATTTCTTTTTCGCTACCAATCTCATCTGTGACTATAACATTTGGTGACATAGCTCTTAAAAGCATCATTATCCCTATATCCTTAGGGCATGTTTCAATAACGTCAGTCCTTATCCCTATATCCATTTGTGGAATTCCTAAATACGAACCTGATATTTCATTCCTTTCATCTATTAGTGCCACTTTAATTCCATCAAACCCTAATTTTTTATTTCCACTACTTATATTTCTTACTATGTCTCTAAGTAAAGTTGTTTTACCACATTGTGGTGGTGAAATTATCAAAGTATTGTTTACCTCTTTTGAATTTTTAATTATATGGTTTAAAACTTTATCCGAACAATCTATTACTTCTCTAGATACTCTTATATTTAAAGATGATATGTGTTTAATATTTTTAACTTGTCCATCTTCTATAATCACCTTCCCTACTATGCCTACTCTATGACCGCCTTTTAAGGTTATAAATCCTTTTTTAATATCATCTATAAATGAATGTATAGAATACTTGCACATAAGCTGAAAAGTTTGTTCTATATCCTCTTTAGTAACCTCATATGAACTTGAATTTTTAGTATCTAAGCTATTGGATTGTTTATTATAAAAATAATCTGTATTGTTAGCATTTATTATTAATGGCTTTTTGATTCTAAGTCTTATCTCTTCAATATTTATATTGTTATTTTGTATTTTCATTATTTTTTCTTTTAAACTGGATGATATAGAGTTTAAAATTTCATCAGAAAGTTTTTTCATTGTTCTTGTCCTCCTTTGTTTATATAATTATATTTTCATTAAGTTATATATATGACAAAAATATTTTCTTTTATTTTCAATAAAAAAGAAGCTATTCAAAAAATTTTTAAATAGCTTCTTTTAATATATTAAATTACAAAAAGCAACTCAATATCAACTATGAAAGTCAATTTGAGTCGCTATATTTTTATTCATATTTTTTAAATGCTAAAGTTGCATTATGTCCACCAAATCCCAAAGAATTCGATAGTGCATATCTAACATTCTTTTCTTTTCCTTCATTTGCAACATAATCTAAATCTAATTCTTCGTCTACATTTTCTATATTTATAGTAGGTGGTACATATCCATCATATATCGACATTGCACATACGATAGCTTCTACCGCACCCGCAGCACCTAGTAAATGACCTGTCATAGATTTTGTAGATGAAACACATAAATCATATGCATGATCTTTGAATACATCCTTTATAGCCATAGTTTCAAACTTATCATTATAGTAAGTTGATGTTCCATGTGCATTTATATAGTCAACTTCATTAAGAGGTATATTCCCATCCTTTATAGCCATACTTATTGATCTAGATGCACCTTCTCCATTTTCTGCTGGAGTTGTCATATGGTATGCATCTGCTGTTGCTCCATATCCAACTATTTCTGCATAAATTTTAGCACCTCTTTTTAAAGCATGTTCTAAATCTTCTAATATAATAACGCCTGCTCCTTCTCCCATTACAAATCCATCTCTATCTTTGTCAAATGGTCTAGATGCAGTTTTAGGATCATCATTTCTAGTAGACATTGCCTTCATATTACAGAACCCAGCAAATGAAAGTGGAGTTACTCCAGCTTCACTACCTCCAGCTACCATAATATTAGCATCTCCTCTTTGTATTACTTTAAATGCATCCCCTATCGCATGTGATCCAGATGCACATGCTGTAGATACATTAGTATTTGGTCCTTTTGCCCCTAACATAATAGAAACTTGACCTGCAGCCATATTTGCTATCATCATTGGAACGAAAAATGGACTAACTCTTCTGTTTCCTTTTTCTAATAAAATTTTATGTTGTTCTTCTATAGTTTCTACTCCACCAATGCCTGAGCCTATTATAACACCCATTTTTTCACCATCAACTGAATCTAAATCAAGTTCAGAATCTTTTACTGCCATCTGTGCTGATGCCATTGCAAAATGAGTAAATCTATCCATTCTCTTTAATTCTTTTTTACTTATATAATCTTCAGCATTAAAATCTTTTACTTCTCCAGCTATTTGAGTTTGAAATGAGGATGCATCAAATTTCGTTATTGTATCTATACCACAAACTCCATCTTTTATGTTGGTCCAAAATGTTTCTTTTCCTGTTCCAACTGGAGTTACACAACCTAATCCAGTTATAACAACTCTTTTTTTCATAACGTATCCTCCACTATTTATTAGCTTCTATATATTTAACTATATCTCCTATGCAGATAAATTTCTCTGCTTCTGTATCTGGTATTTCTATTGAGAATTCATCTTCAAGTGCCATCATTATTTCAACTGCATCTAATGAATCTGCTTCTAAATCTTTCATTAGAGAAGTCTCCATAGTTACCTCTTTATTATCTATTCCTAATTGATCCTTTATTATTTCTACAACTTTTTCAAACATAGTTATTTCCTCCTAAATTTTTTATTTTCATTATAATTTTTAAGTATTTATTGCATTACCATTCCACCGTCTACATTTATTACCTGGCCAGTTATATAACTTGACATGTCACTAGCTAAGAATAAAACTAAATTAGCTACATCTTCAGGATTTCCAAATCTATTTTGCGGAATATTTTTTAGCATGTTTTCTTTTAAACCTTCATTTAAAACACTTGTCATATCTGTATCTATAAATCCAGGTGCTATAGCATTTACAGTTATATTTCTTGAAGCAAGTTCTCTTGCGCTTGACTTAGTAAGTCCTATAACTCCAGCTTTTGATGCACAGTAATTAGCTTGCCCTGCATTTCCAATAATTCCTACAACAGATGATATATTTATTATTTTTCCATATCTTTTTTTCATCATATATTTAGTAGCAGATTTAGTACAATTGAATACACCTTTTAAATTGATATCTATAACTCTATCAAAGTCCTCTTCTTTCATTCTCATTAAAAGACCATCTCTAGTTATACCTGCATTATTAACTAATATATCAACTTTACCAAATTCTTTTACTACAGTATCAATCATATTATCAACTTCACTAGATTTAGATACATCACATTTTAAAACCATACTTTTTACACCATATGATTCTATTTCTTCTTTAGTTTTTAAAGCTTGCTCTTCATTTGAAGTATAATTGATTACTACATTAGCTTTAAAATATGCTAATTTTATAGCTATAGCCTTACCTATTCCTCTTGACCCGCCAGTTACTATAGCTACTTTTCCTTCTAGATTAATCATTATATCTCACCTCTTTTATAAGTTTCTATAAATTCATTCATAGATTCCATGTTATCTATGTTATAAATATTTGTATTAACTTTTTTATTATTAGATATCTTCTTGATAAAACTTTTCAAAGTTTTTCCTGGACCTATTTCTATGAATGTATCAAAACCTTCGTCTATTAACTTTTCAATTGAATCTTCCCATAAAACAGATGAGCTTACTTGACTTACTAAAAGATCTTTATAATTATCTGTATAATACTCTGCATTTACATTAGAAACCACAGATACTCTACATTTTTTTAAATTAACATTATCCAATTCTTTTTTAAGTTTTTTTCCTGCTGATTGTAGCATAGATGAATGAAAAGGTGCGCTTACATTTAATACTACAGCTTTTTTAGCTCCGTTTTCTTTGAATAAATCTATGCTTTCTTTTACTGTATTCATTTCACCTGATATTACAATTTGTCCTGGAGAATTATAATTAGCAACTTCAATTACTCCATTATCAATTTCATTTATAACTTTTTTAACTTTTTCTCTATCTAATCCTAATATAGCTGCCATAGTTCCTTTTCCAAGAGGTACACTTTCTTGCATATATTTACCTCTTTTTTTAACTACAGCTACAGCATCTTTAAATTCAATTGCATCAGCCGCAACTAAAGCACTATATTCACCTAATGAAAGACCTAAGCAAGCGTCATATTTTAAATCTATTTTTTGTTTTAAACTTTCAAACAGCGCTATACTATGAGTAACTATAGCTGGCTGAGTATTCTCTGTTTTAGATAATTCTTCATCACTACCTTCAAACATTATTTTTTTCAATTCTATTCCTACTGAATTTTCAGCTTCATCTATTACTTGTCTTGCTATATCATCATTTTTGTATATGTCATTTGCCATTCCTACATACTGAGCTCCTTGCCCAGGAAACACTAAAGCAACTTTACCCATGTGATACCTCCAAGTCTATATCTATTTTTGATATTACAGATTTAGCTTCACTCATTATATCTTCAATAATTTGTTTGCAAGGTTTTACATCATTTATATATGATGCTATTTGACCTGCCATAAAAGATCCATTATCTATATCTCCATCTATAACAGCAGTTCTTAATGAACCTATGCCTTTTTTATCTATATCTAAAGGATTAGCTCCTTCTTTTTCCATATTTAGTATATCCTTAGCTAACTTATTTTTTAAAGTTCTAACAGGATGACCTGTACTTCTACCTGTAACTATAGCATCTCTATCTTTTGATTTTAAAATAAGTTGTTTATAATTTTCATGTACTACACATTCATCACTACATATAAATCTAGTTCCTATTTGAACTCCGCTCGCTCCTAAGCATAAAGCTGCTGCTAAACCTTTACCATCAGCTATACCACCTGCAGCTATAACAGGTATATTAACATTATTAGCAACTTGAGGTGTTAAAACTATAGTCGTCAATTCGCCTATGTGGCCTCCGGCTTCAGTACCTTCAACAATTACCGCATCAGCTCCATATTTTTCCATCCTTTTTGCTAAAGCTATGGTTGGAACTACTGGTATTACCTTTGTGTTAACTTCTTTCAATTTTTCTATATACTTAGCTGGATTACCAGCCCCTGTTGTTATAACTTCTACTTTTTCTTCTACTATTAAATCAATTATTTCATCAGCAAATGGAGATAGTAACATCACATTAACTCCAAATGGTTTATCTGTTAATTTTCTACATTTAATTATTTGTTCTTTTATAACTTCTTTCGGTGCATTTCCTGCAGCTATTATACCTAATCCACCTGCATTTGAAACACCAGCTGCTAATTCAGCAGTTGCTACCCATGCCATTCCGCCTTGTATTATAGGGTATTTTATATTTAAAATCTTACATAATTTATTCATAATTTCCTCCTTATATACTCCATCTAATCACGGAAGCTCCCCAAGTTAATCCGCCTCCAAATCCTACTAACACTATATTGTCGCCTTTTTTAATTTTACCTTCTTTATAAGCTTCATCTAGTGCCACCGGAATTGATGCAGCTGACATGTTTCCATATCTATCTAAGTTTACATGAACTTTATCCATGCTTAATTTTAGTCGTTTTGCTGAAGCTTCTATTATTCTTATATTAGCTTGGTGTGGTATAAGGTAATCTATATCTTGTATATCTAAATTTGCACTTTCTATACATTTAACAGATGCATCTTGCATTATTCTAACCGCAAATTTAAATACATCATTTCCTGCCATTTTTACGTAATGCAATCTATTTTTAACAGTCTCTTCACTAGCTGGTTGTTTTGAACCTCCAGCTGGTATATTAAGATAATCCTTTCCATTTCCATCAGACCCTAGATTAGTAGATAACACTCCACCTTCATCAACAGGACCCATAACTACCGCTCCAGCTCCATCACCAAATAAAATTGAAGTAGATCTATCTTCATAATCTAATATCCTAGACATCGCTTCTGATCCTATAACTAGTACATGCTTATATGTATTAGTCTCTATAAATTGTTTAGCTATTGTTATTCCATATATAAATCCTGAACAAGCTGCTTCAAGATCAAAACATACCGCTTTCGTTGCCTTTATATTAGATTGAACTAAACATGCTGTAGATGGGAATACCATATCAGGAGTAATTGTTGCTACAATAATTAAGTCTATGTCTTGCGGAGTTAAATTAGCATCATCTATAGCCTTAATAGCTGCTTTAGTTGCAAGATCTGACGTAGCTTCATTTTTATCTACAATTCTTCTTTCACTTATTCCTGTTCTAGTTCTTATCCATTCATCTGATGTGTCCATTATCTTTTCAAAATCAAAGTTAGAAATTACTTTTTCAGGTAAGTAACTACCAACTCCTACTATACCAGCCTTTGTATTCATAAATTAACCTCCAAGTGGTACTTTTTCTATTCTTCTTTATTTTCTTCTTCTATAGTCTTTACAAACTCTTTTATATCTTCAACTACGTTTCCTTTTGCAAATTTAACAGCTTGATTTATCGCATTCTTAACAGCTTTTGCATCAGAACTTCCATGTGCTTTTATAACTCCTCCATTTACTCCTAGAAGAGGGGCTCCTCCGTATTCTGCATAATCCATCATACTTTTTAATTTTTTTAAATCATCTTTTAAAAGCAACGCTCCTAGCTTACCTTTCGTACTAGCTAAAAATGTTTCTTTTAATAACCCTAGTATAGACATTGCTATACCTTCCGCTGACTTTAATAAAATATTACCAGTGAAACCATCACATACAACTATATCCGTATAAGAGTTTATAAGTTCTCTTGCTTCTATATTTCCAATGAAGTTTAACTCTAATTTTTTAAGTTCTTCATATGTTTTTTTAGTTAAATCATTTCCTTTACCTTCTTCAATTCCAACATTTGCAAGTGCAACTCTAGGATTTTCAATACCTAATACCTTTTTTGCATATATATTACTCATACCAGCAAATTCAACTAAGTTGATTGGCTTGCAGTCTGCATTAGCTCCTCCATCTGCAATAAGTGTCATTCCACCTTTTACATTTGGTATCGCAGGACATAAACAAGGTCTATCTATACCTTTTATTCTTCCAACCACAAATAAACCACCTGCTAATAAAGCTCCTGTATTACCTGCAGATACTACTGCATCAGCTTTATTTTCCTTAACCATTTTTAAAGCAACTACCATAGATGAATCTTTCTTAGATCTTATTGCTTTAACTGGCTTATCTTCATTTTCTATAATCTCAGTAGTATGAACTATTTCTAGTTTACTTCTGTCAAATTCATATTTTGAAAATTCATTTTCTAATGTATCTTTATCTCCAGTTATTATTATATCTACACCATATTCTTTTATGGCTTTAACTACACCTTCTACATTAGACTTTGGTGCATTATCTCCACCCATTCCATCAATTACAATTTTCATATTTTTCTCCTCCTAAACCAACTCTTCAAATATAAATTTACCTCTAAAAATTTGTTCCTGCGCTTTATTATTAACTACAACTTTTACATAATGTTTTTTATCAACATTTTTGTATATTTCTGCTTTAGCAATAAGCCTGTCTTTTTGTTGTATGTGTTTAAGCGTTTTTATATTGGCAAATCTCATTATTACTTTTGGCGCATCTATAATAGCCATAGCCAAAGAGTTTGCTAATGAAAATATATATTCATCTTTAAGAGTTCCAGTTTTGGAGTAAATCATATCCTCGGTAATATCTAACATAGATATGCCTAATTGACCAACAGATAAGTCAATTATTTCTCCTGTTATCTCTTTTATACCTAAAGTTTTAACTTTAGATGTCTCAGTTTCAGCTATTTGCTTAACTCTTTCTCTAAGCTCTGGAATATTTAATGTAAGTCTATCTAATCTTATAGTCTGTATACTTACATCAAACACGCTGGCTAATTCTTCATCTGTATAAAAAGGATCATTCTTTAGCATATCGACAAGTTCATGTTGTCGCTCTGCTTTATTCTTCTTTTTCATATTACCTCCAAGTTTTTATAGTTGGAATTAGTACCAACTACTAATAGTAGTATATAATATTAATTATAAATAATCAACTACTTATTTATTTTTTATTTATAATTTTATAAGCATATTTAAATTTTATCATAAGTTTTACCGTAATTAAGCAAAAAAAAACATGTAGAGTATTCTACATGTTTTTTAGAAGTATTACTTAGATACAACTTCTTTACCTTTATAATATCCACAGTCTGGACATACTCTATGTGGTAACTTTGGCTCATGACATTGTGGGCAACTTACGAATCCAGTTGCTACTATCTTTGAGTTAGCTGCTCTTCTCATTTTTGTATTTGATTTAGATGTTTTACGCTTTGGTACTGCCATTTACGCCACCTCCTTAGTCATTTTTAAACATTTCTTTTAATTTAGCAAAACGGGGATCTATTGTATCCTCGTCGTTCGCGACTTCATTACAAGAACAAACTCCATTATTTAGGTTTGTCCCACAAGTTGAACAAAGACCCTTACAATTTTCATCGCAAAGAACTCTTTGAGGTAAGTTAAAATCTAATGTCTGCTCTACTAAATCTATGAAGTCAACTTCATCATTTAGATAAGTATAAACATCAAATTCTTCTACTTCATTTTCATCAACTTCTTCTTTAATTAAAAATCCTTGAATAGGATAACTTAATTTTACTTCTACTTCATTTAAACATCTTGCGCAATGATCAGCTATATTAAACTCAACATTACAATCTAAAAATAATCCCTTATTAGTATTACTTATCTTTCCGTTTAAAGTTAATGGAGAAGTTAATTTATAAGTATCATCACAATAATTAATACTATCAATTTTTTCGCAAAAATTCAAGTCTAAATTATCAGTTTCTCTTCTTATAATTTTATCTAAATTAATTTTCATTAAGTTCACCTCAATTTATTGCCAAATTTATTATACAAATATAAACTATGTTTGTCAAGTATTTTTACTTGATAGTTAATTCTTATATTGGCAAAAATTAAGGTAGGTTTTAACCTACCTTAATAGTATTATATCCAATTGCAATTATTTTACTAATGCAACAGTATCTCTTGCTATCATTAACTCTTCGTTAGTTGGTATTAATAATATCTTAGTTTTAGAATCTTCTGTAGATATTACTCTTTCTTTACCTCTAACTTTATTAGCTTCTTTATCTAACTTCATTCCTAAGAATTCCATGTTTGAAGCTATAGTTTCTCTTATTTCTATTCCATTTTCACCAACACCAGCAGTAAATACAACAGCGTCTACTCCGTTCATTTCTGCAGCGTAAGATCCTATATATTTTTTAACTTTTTGAACATAAGCATCTAATGCAACTTGAGCTTTTTCATCTCCCTTTGCAGCAGCTCCTTCTATATCTCTGAAATCACTAGATATACCAGTCATTCCGTATACTCCAGATTGCTTGTTCATTAAATCAGATAAACCAGCAGCAGTTAATCCTTCTTTTTCCATTAAGAATGGTAATATAGCAGCATCTATATCTCCACATCTAGTTCCCATTATTAAACCTTCTAATGGAGTGAATCCCATAGATGTATCTACACATTTACCACCATCAACAGCAGCTATAGAAGCTCCGTTTCCTAAGTGACAAGTTATTATCTTAACATCTTCTATATTCTTTCCAAGCATTGCTGCAGCTCTTTGAGATACATACTTGTGAGAAGTTCCGTGGAATCCGTATCTTCTTACACCGTACTTAGTGTATAACTCATGAGGTAAGCCATATAAGTAAGATTTCTTAGGCATAGTTTGGTGGAATGCAGTATCAAATACTCCAACCATTGGTACTCCTGGAAGTATAGCTTCACAAGCTTCTATTCCCATTATATTAGCTGGGTTATGAAGTGGTGCTAACTCAACACACTCTTGTAATGCAGCCATAACTTCATCAGTTATTTTAACTGAACTAGCAAATTTCTCTCCACCGTGAACAACTCTGTGTCCAACAGCTTCAACTTCGCTTATTTCTTTAACTCCACCGAACTCTGGATGAACAACACTTTCTAATACTAATTTAATAGCATCTTGGTGATTTTCCATTGGTTGCTCTACTACAAGCTTACCTTCTACTCCATCTTTCTCTTGCTTTAATATAGAACCTTCTATTCCTATTCTTTCAACTAATCCTATACATAAAACTTCTTCATTTGACATATCTATTAATTGATATTTTAGTGAAGAACTACCACAGTTTAATACTAATACTTTCATTAGTATACCTCCTTAAATCTTTACCAATAATTATGTAAATTTTTATTTTCAATTTTTAGAAATTGACTGATATTACTTGTATACATTAAACAAATTTATTCATTATTACTATATCATTTTTTATAATAAAAGTATATACTTTATAAGATTTTTTAATT
>NZ_JBOFKN010000097.1:0-28308 GCF_051657365.1 Paraclostridium sp. | reverse complement strand
TATGCTAAGTTTCCAAATTCTACTTTACCATTCTTATCTGTTATACCTTTTGCTACTTCTTTTTTATTGCTATCAAATATTGTAAATTCTGTATTTGATAATACTTTTTTACTATCTTTTGAATCTGTTTTTGTTATTTCTATTTTTCCTATAATCTTGTCATCTGTAATAGTTTTGCTTATTACTTGATTATTTGTTTTTACTTCGAATGGATACATTTTGTTATCTATTGTGTATCCTTCTGGTGCTTTTGTTTCTTGATAATAGTAATTTCCGTATGCTAAGTTTCCAAATTCTACTTTACCATCTTTATCTGTTACACCTTTTGCTACTTCTTTTTTATTACTATCAAATATCGTAAATTCTGTATTTGATAATACTTTTTTACTATCTTTTGAATCTGTTTTTGTTATTTCTATTTTTCCTTTTATTTTAGTGTCCACTATGTTTATGTTCATAGTTTTATCTGGTTCTACTTTTACAACTTGTCTTGGTGCTAAATTATACCCTTCAGGAGCTTTTACCTCTACTATTTGATAACTACCTTGTTTAATATTATCAAAAGTTACTACTCCTTTAGAATTTGTAGTTTGTGTATCTACTATCTTCCCATCTTGTACTAAGTTAAATGTTGCCCCTGATAAAACTGATCCAGACTCATTAGTTTTATTTATAATAATTTTTCCTGTTGTTTCTGTTTTCTCATCCTCTGCTACAACTTTAACTATTTTACTATTATCTGCTACTTCAAATGTTATTGGTACCTTATTGATCTGATATCCTTTAGGAGCTGTTTTTTCAACTAATTTGTAACTTCCATACGGCAATTCTAAGGTTATAGGACTAGTTGATGAAGTAGTAATATCTTTAATAACTTTCCCATTTGAATCAGTAACTGTATAAACTGCATCTGCCAGCATTTTTTGAGCCTTATCACCTTTTTCAACTTTTATTATCTCAACCTTTGGACTCTTTTTAGTTGTAACTTCTTCTGTTGGATTTCCATTTACATATGCTGTATTTGCAACTGTTTCTCCAGCTCCAACATCTTTCATACTAGCTTGTATAGTAATTGCCGCATCATCTCCAGGATTTATATCCGCCTTATCATTAACTACACTTAGTTGTTTTGTTTTATCATCATATGAAACTGTAAACTGACCTGTTTGACTTATTTTAACATCTGTTAATCTAGAGTCTAACTTATCTTCTACATTCATTGTATTTTTAAAAAATTGACCTGCTGAATCAAATAATATTTTATACTCTATATTTTGATCTTTATCATCGTTACTTACTTTTGTTTTATTTACAGTTTTATAAACATTTATAGCTCCTGCACCTGCCGATAATTTAACAGTAGAATTAGAGTTATTCTGTTTCCCATCATATATAAGTTTAGCCTTATTTACATATCGAATATCTTTTGGTGGATTTGGTAGTATTATAGTTTTATAATTAATAGAGTAACTATCATAATACAAATTCCCAAGATTTATTTTTAGAGAATCATTTTCAGCTAAAAGTTTCCCAGAATTTAAAAGTTCATTAGTTACATCTATATCTGTATTACTTTGATAATCATGCTTAATTATAGTTATACTATTTTTATCTAGTATCATTCCATTAGGAATTTGATCTTCAAAATGCGCATTTCCTACTTGTTCTTTTTGATCACGATTTATTTCTACATAATATTTAACAGGCTCATTTACATCAGTTATAAGTCCTTCCTGCTTAGAATCTAATGGTAAATATGTACCTTTATACATAATTGGACTGGATCCACTTTCACCAGCCTCACCTCTACCTTCACCTGTTAATGTAACAGTTTCAGTTTTACCATTAACAGCTATAACTATAGGATATTCCCCATCTTGAACATTTTCATTACCAACCATTGTAACACTTAAATATCCAGCTAACGCACTCTTTATATTATCATTAAAAGTTAATGTTAGAACTCCAGTATTTGGATCATAATTTTGACTTGAAAAATGTTTATCCGGACTTATTGGATTAACATCCCTAAATATTTTAGGTAATGTTATTGTAATACTATCTCCAGGATTAATTTTACTTGGATCTATAATCTTATAATCAACTCTTAAAGTTTTAATCATACCTTCTCTCACCGTATAATCATCAAAAGTTGCACTTGTTATTTCCACTGCATCGCTATTAGATACATCTTGGGCATATACCATTATTCCCGGTGAAATAAGATTTAAAATCATGTTAAATACAACTACTAAACTTAATATTAGTTTTTTCCCTTTGTTCTTCAAACAATCACCTCTTTTTTTTAATAAAAAAAGCTATATCCACATATTTGTAAATATAGCCGGTTGCATCACTAGCTCCATATATCCCAGATGCCCAAATACAGAATATACTTCTTCGCTTCTAATTTTATTAAGTTATTTTTAAAATAAAAAAGACTATATCCACAAGTTTGTAAATATAGTCGGTTGCATCACTAACTCCATATATTCCAGATGCCCAAATACAGAATATACTTCTTCGTTCCTATGTATTTAATTGTATTTTTAAAATAAAAAAAGCTATATCCACAAGTTTGTAAATATAGCCGGTTGCATCACTAACTCCATATATTCCAGATGCCCAAATACAGAATATACTTCTTCGTTTCTAATTTTTATTAAGTTTATTTATATAATTTTACCAAATTTCGATATTTTTTTCAACTATATATTAAATTTCTGCATTTTATAATTTATTTCGTATTATCCTTTCTTACCTTAACTAGCTTTTTCTTTATATTTATATCTTTATATTTTTTTAAAAACATTTCACCTTTATGATTTAATAAATCTACATACGAACATAAATCACATACTTCTATAACACCTATATCATCATGATTTATACCCTCAATATTACTCAAAGTTCCAACAATATCTATAACTCTGATTTTCTTCCTTTTACCTGCATTTAAATATATTCTAGTTACTTCACTATGAATTTTAGTTTCTTTTTGCTTTATTTTTCTATTTTTCAAAGCTTTTTTAGACGCTTCTTCAAATTTAACTTTACCTTTGTTTACATCAACACTATTTAAATTTTCTAAATACTCTATCCCATAACCTATATATTCTTTAATTTCATTTATATACTTTTCATCTTTATACGTAGCCAAAGTTATAGCCTTTCCATATTTATCTTGTCTGCCAGTTCTACCTATTCTATGTACATAATTTTCTTTATCATGGGGGACATCATAGTTTATAACCAATGATACATCATCTATGTGTATTCCGCGACTTGCAACATCAGTACTAACTAATATGTTATATTTTCCTTCTTTAAAATCCTTTATTACAAATATTCGCTTATCTTGTGACATATCTCCATGAAGTTCTGCTACTAATAATTTATCTTTTTTCATTTTATTGTATAGTTTAATTACACCATCTTTAGTATTTAAAAATATTATAGTTGTTTTAGGGTTATTAACATATATCAAGTTTTTCAAATCATTATACTTGTCAATATCACTTGTATATAGTATTTTTTCTTCTATTTGTTTTTTATTATTTATATCATCACTTTCAATTTGTATAATATTAGGATTCTCAATGTATTTATTGTATATATACTCTATATCTTTTTCTATCGTTGCTGAAAACAAACCTATATTGGTATACTTAGGCAATTTACTAAATATAAATTCCATATCATCTACAAATCCTTTATTAAGCATTTTATCAGCTTCATCTATAATAAAATAGCTTATATTGTCTAAATTAATAGTTCCTCTAGTTATATGATCTATTATTCTGCCTGGAGTTGCTACCACTACATGTACCCTTTGTTTTAATGAATTTATCTGTTCTTTTATAGGTTGTTTTCCAAATATAGCACTACATCTAATTTTTTTCAGTCTACCTATATTAGATATTTCATCTTTAACTTGAAGTGCTAACTCTCTAGTTGGTACAACTACTAATGCCTGTAAAGTATTATCATTAATATTTATATTTTCACATATAGGTATCCCAAAGCTAGCAGTTTTACCACTTCCAGTCCTTGATTTAACTACTACATTCTTACTATTTATAAGTTTAGGAATCACTTCATTTTGCACCTTTGATGGACACTCATATCCCATGTTGTATAATGCTTTTACTATAGATTTATCTAAGTTGAATTTTTCAAATTTATTAGTCATTACTACCACCTTATTTAACTAAATTTTATATAGTTATTTATTATAGCATAAATAAGAACTAATATACTTTCTTCAACATACAATGTAGTGAATCTATTAAGGAGGTGTTATTTATTTCTAGTAAATCAGATTTTATAGAATACTTAATAAAAAATATAGATACATTTAAATTACCACCAAACTTGTTTCGTGAGTATATGACTAGTATTAATATTATAAAAAATAATATTGACATTCCTTATCCCATATTTAAAAATATCTATGATAATAAATCTTATTATACAATCTTAAATTTAGAAAACTCTTACAAAATAAACTATAATTTAAAATCCGATTTGAAAAATGCTATGAAATTAGAATATCAAATATTTAATGAGTATATGAGTAATATGTCTAATTTATCCGATAAAACTACAAAAGATTCGTTTCAATTTATTTTAAATTCTAAGTTAATGAGTTTCAATTTATATAATAGCCTTTATAATCATGTGTATAACCGAGATTCAGAAAAAACAACTGAATTATATTACTGTAAAGAGTTTGCCTTACAGGATAATGCTATAAATTTAATAATTAATAATATAAAAGAGAATCAAAATGTATTATATGTAGATGGATACATAGTAAATTTAAAATTGGTTCCTTTATCTAGATTATTCGATTTTTATCTTGAAATTAGAGACTCTAGAGGCATACCATTTGCAAGCAAAACATTTAGAAATATAGATATAGCAGGCAACCTAGGTGTTTTTAAATCAAAGAAAGTATTGCTTCCATTTTTAGATAAAGAATATAATTTATTCGATGTTGAATTGAGTAATGTTACTTGGTATTATACTTATGATTTTGTGTAAATAGAAAGAGATGTTAGCAGTTTTGCTTAACATCTCTTTCTATTTTAGTCATAAATAATAAGTTCATATAATAAAATTAATTATAATCTAATTCTTTAGATAAATAATTTTTTAAATTTAAAAGGAGAGTATCCAAATGTTTGAAATGATAAGTTTTCCTTATAATAATAGACCTGTAGCTAGATTAGATTTTGATAATATTGTACATAATCACATATACCATAATTGTCCCGTTGGTAGAGTTTGTGCAAATCTGGTTTATGATAATAAAGATAATGTCATAGGCAAAGTAGATGAATCAGGCTATATATATTCTTATAAGTCTGAATCTATTGGAAGAGTTGATATTAATGGTTTTGTTCATGAAAATGATATACTAATCGGTAAAATCAAATGCTTCCAACCAATATCTCCTAATTTAGCCGGAGCTGCATATTTACTGTTAATACACAATAAGAGATAATTTAATCCACTAACTTTAAAATATAAAAAGCAAATCTATTTATCAGATTCGCTTTTTATATTTATTATTCTACAGTCTTAAATTTAAATATAGTTCTATTACCAGCATTTTCAGCTTTAGCAACAAGTTTTTTATCTTTTTCTCTTACTCTAACATAATATCCATTTGGAGCTTTTAATGCATATGATTTGTTATCTAACTTGTACAACTTAAATTTCGTAGCACCTTTTTTATCAGTATCTGCAATTAAAAAATCTTTATTATCTACCCTTATAAAATCTCCTCCAACTAATCTAAGTTTAATTTCATTTTCATTTATCATTACTAATTTGAAAATTCCATTTTCGTTAGACTTCTTACCTGTTGCGTATAAATATTCATCTTCTCCAACTACTACAAATTCATCTTCTACTACTGATTTTATCTTAACTTTTAATTTATCCTCTTCTGGCTTTTCTGGTTTATTATTTCCTGGATAATTTGGAAAATATTTTTCTATATAATCATTTATATAATCATTTACATTTGGCGGATATATTATAACTTTCTTTTGATCTCTATTATTTGCACAATTTATTTGCATACCAAAACCTCCATTATAGCTCAAATTTTTTAACTTCCATATATATTACGACAATAGCATTGTATTTGTTCATACTTTTTTAATATAAAAAAATAAAATATATAATCATAAAATTTTCGTTATTTATCATATTTTATAATTAAAAATGGAACTAATCTCATAATATGAGTTAGTTCCATTTAATTTCATTAATTATTTACAACATATTTTATGACAAGTCTTGCACAAGCTCTTGTTATCTTCTAATATAGCTATTAATATTAACTCTTCTAAACTCGGATGTCCACATGGTAGTCTACCTCCATCAGCTAGTTTTCTCAAACTTGCTTTTAATCCTGGATGTCCACATGGTAAATCTAAATCTTCTAATAAATCTAATACAAATTCACCTAAAAAATTGATTATATCTCTTTCATTTTTATGGTTGCATGTTGGAAATTCTCTCCACTCACAGTTTTTGTTACAACTATTACATTTATTGCAATTACAAGAATTATGACACTTAATCTTTTTGTTGCAGCACATACAATCAACTCCATAGTTTTTATATATGGATATTTATATCCACAATTTAATATATGAATTAAATCTTTTTTTGACATCATTTTATTATTTTTTGTAAATTACTTTATAATAAGTCACATTTTAAACAAAATCCAATATATTGATACAAAGAATATATATTCTTTACTCTAATAGTAAAGGAGGATTATTGTGAACAGTAGATCATTTTTATGTTGTCGCTGTAAAAAATGTGGAAGATGCGTTTTATTCTTTAAAATATGTCCTAGATGTGGATGCTGTAGATGTTGTTGTAGATGTGGATGTAAATGCTAATACTTTAAGTTAATATAAAGGATAGGTCTTGTATAAAAAGGCCTATCCTTTGTTAATTTATAAATATTCTTACTTCAGTTCCTTTTCCAACTTCGCTATTTATATCTACATTAAAATCATGTGCTGTTATAATGTCCTTTGCTATAGCCATTCCAAGCCCAGATCCTTTATGTACTTCTCCAGTATTTGTTCCTCTATAATATCTATCAAATATCCTATCTAAATCAGGTTTTTTAATTCCTTTTCCATCATCTTTTATACTTATAATTACTTTTTCTTCATTTTCATAGTTTATACTTACCGCAATATTAATATTCCTATCATTATGTATAAGAGCATTATACACAAGATTGTTTATAACCCTCTTAAAAAGCATGCTGTCAACTTGTTTTTTTATAACATCTTTATTTGTTATAAACTCAATGTGACTACTTGAATATTTAGGATCATTAAGTATTTGTATTATACAGTCTTTAACTATCCTAACTATGTTTTCTTCACTTTTGTTTAGTACGTTATCACTACTTTTTAACTTCATAGTTAAATTTAAATCATCTACTAATTCTTTTATATACTCTGATTTATCATTTATTATAATCCCATACTCTTTAGCTTCTTCCATATCTATATCGTATTCTTCATCACTTAAAATCTCAGCATATCCTTTTATAGACGACAATGGAGTTTTTATATCATGAGATATATTTGCTATCCATTCTTGTTTTAATTTATCTAATTTTTTTCTTTCAATTTCATTGCTTTTCAATGTATCCGATAACTTATTTAACTTTCTATATACACTTTGATATAACCCTTTTTCCTTATAAAAAATTTCATATTTTCCTTCCTCTAAATTTTCCACCCCTGTAATTATATTTTTCATCGGTTTAGTTAATCTTTTACTAAATATATATCCAACTATTAATGCTATTATTAAATCTATAAACAATATAAACCATACTATTTTGCTTATTGTAGTAATAAAGTTAACTGGATTATATGCTATCATATATTTTTGTAATTGATTTATTGGAAATCCGATTATATATGTGTATTCCTTCCCATGTATATTTTTACTAGATACTAATACATTATCTGATCCCGCATTATCAAATCCACCTCCATACTTATATCCATTTATAAGTTCTATTGGAGTATGTTTTTTATTCAATTTAGCTGGTGCATTATATCTATATACCTCATTTGAATTTTCATCTAAAATCTGTATCCATCTCTCATTTTTATTTAATATACTTAACCCATTTTTATTTACAAATATATTATTGCCTTGTTGAGATATATATTTACTGAAATTTCTAGTAAAGTTATCCTCTGTTCGTTCTGGAGCCTTATAATTATTTGAAATTATTATTCCTATTATTCCAACTATATTTAGGACCGTAACTATCATAACTACACATATAATACTTAATACATATTTAAAAGTTATTTTCCAATTCATATTAATCTTCCTTTAATGTTAATTTGTATCCTAGCCCTTTTATATTTTTTATGTATTTAGGCTTTGATGGATTATCTTCTATTTTTTCTCTTAATCTTCTTATATGTACCATTATAGTATTATCATATCCTATAAAATCATCTCCCCAAACTTCATCACAAAACCTTTCTTTACTTATGATTTGTTCCATATGTTTCGCCATATATAAAAGCATTTTAAATTCTTTTGCTTTAAGTACTATAGGCTCTCCATTCTTTTTTACTTCTACACTTTCTTCATCTATCTCAAAAGGTCCAAATATTAATTTTTCTTTTTTCGACTCACCTTTTATAGAGTTTAAAATTAAATTTTTCTTTAAGTTAAGTTTAATTCTAAGGGCGACTTCCTTAGGACTAAATGGTTTAGTTATATAATCATCAGCTCCTAATGCTAAACCTAACACCCTATCCATTTCTTCTGTTTTTGCTGATAGAAATAATACCGGCACTTGTGATATTTGTCTTATCTCTTTAAATACATCATAACCCTCTTTATCTGGTAGCATTATATCTAATACAACTATATCAATATTTTCTTTTTTAAATATTTCAATTGCTTCATTTCCAGTTTCTGATGTATATATATTTTTAAACCCTTCTTTTTTAAGAACTGTACTTAATAATTTCAATATATCAACTTCATCATCTACTAATAGTATATTTTTTTCTTTTATTATACTTTCCATATAAACCTCCACCGTAGCATTTTAATAATCTAAAATTACCTATGTTATTTTCTATATATATTATCGGTATTTATAAACTCTATTTTATCCAAAATAGAGTTTGTTTACAAATTAATCAAAAATGGATTATAGCTATTTTTATAAACATATAGCTATAATCCATTTTTGATTTTATTTACTTAAAATTCTTCTAAATATATATATATTTAAGACTATCCCAAATATCAATATTGCAATCAAATTAGCATACCCTAAACTTATTATACCTATACTTTGCCCAAATATATTTACAGTTCCTAAATAATTTCCTATAACCATCTGTGGATTCATAAGTATGTCTATATAATTCGAATATTTAATTACACTTACAAATTCTGTTGGCAGAAATCTAATTAAACTTATTAACTTTCCTATTATTAAAAATACAGTTATGCCTACTATAGATTCAACTGAATTTTTAGTTATAAAAGAAAAGAAACTTGCAAATACGCCAATGCTAACAAATATAGTCATCATAGTATATATATTTATCATAGTATATAAGTTTATAGTCATAGGTTTTAATATAGTAACTACATCAATAATTCTATATGCTTGTAATCCACCGTTTACAGGGCTTCCATATTGTATAATTGTTATGATTCCTATTACTACTATATAAATAAAATATATTAACACTGGTATTATTATAGATAAATTAAGCTTTGAAAGTAATACTTTATATTTATTCTTACTAGATAAAACTATAGAATCTACATTTGATAATTTTTCATCTGTGTATATATTTGAAAATATATATATAATTATGCCTAGTATTACAAATCCTGCAAAAGCATTCCCTAGTCTATAATTAAAAACTTTATAAAAACTTATATTTTTATATTTATTCCCACTATCTGATTTGAGTTTTTCTTGTGCCATATGCCCAATTTTTTTTGTAAGTACATCATTTTTTTCATTTATAGGCTCTACCATTTTTAACTCTGATACTTTTTCCTTTAACTTTTCATTAGCTATAATGCTACCTTCTCTTGTATCTGTAATATAATTACCTTTATCATCAATATATGAATTTTCAGTTTCTAAACTTGGCTTTAAAAAACTCATCATCACACATAGTAATATTAATATTATACCTGAAATTAATATTGATTTATTTTTAAGTAATTTTCTTATTTCCCATTTAATCATTTTTACCTCCTACAGATGTTATATATATTTATGTTGATTAGTATTACTATTCTTAAGTTATACAACTACCTATCTTTCTTCTAAAAAACCTCGATTCGTAAGTTTGTATAATATATATACACCTATAACTACTATCAATGCAAATACTATAAAAGCAGCAGGAGTTAATCCATACCTTACAAGCTCTGAACTATACATTCCCCACAAAGGTGTAAATCCTAATATTTTACTACTAACAAAACTATTTAATAAGTATGGTAGCCCCATTATTATTCCACCTATAAAAAATGGTACTACAGCTTTTGTGCTTATCGAAGATAACCATAATCCTAATTGCGCAAATAAGAAAGATCCTAAAACTATAGTTACACCAACTATAATAATCATTTGTAAAACAGTTATATTTGAGCCACTATTTCCAAAATACCAAATATTTTTTATACTCATATCTAAACCTTTAAAATTATTTCCTACTATGATTTTAATACTCATAATTAAAAGCATTGATAAATTAATTAAACTTGCCGCTACTCCATAGGCTATACTTTTAGCTAAAACTAATTTATTTTTGCCATTTTTCGTAGACCTTATTATAGATTCCATATTAGAGTTATACTCTAATACAAAACTTCCTGCAAATACACTAAACATTAATATACCCATCAATGGAGCTAGTCCATAAAATTTACTAAATAAATCACCATAACTATCTTCTATTCCAAAGTTTCTAACACTTCCATATGCTAAAAACAAAGAAAATATCCAAAATACTATAAGCCCTTTTTTCTTTATTATTTTTTTAAATTCTGCATTTATAATATTAATCATTCCTATACCTCCCTTGCATCTTCTAAATCAAAATAAAACATATATACATCTTCGAATCTAGGTTCTATAAGTTTAGCATCAAACTCTTTTATTTCATTTTCACTTATTACTCTTAGTTCTATTTCATCCACTCCACGTTGTACACTAACTACTTTATATTTATTTTGTATATCATAAACTTTCTTTTCATCTTCAACTGATATGCTATATACTTTATCTTTCATATCATCTAAAATTTCTCTGTGTGTTCCTTTAAGTAATACATTACCATCTTTTATCATTATAGTTTCTTTAGCTACCGATTCTATATCAGAAATTATATGCGTCGATAATATTACGATAGTTTCTTTTCCTATTTGAGATAATAAATTTCTAAATCTAGCTCTCTCTTGTGGGTCAAGTCCTGCTGTGGGTTCATCTAGTATAAGTATTTTAGGTTCATTTAAAAGTGCTTGTGCTATCCCAACCCTTCTTTTCATACCTCCAGAGAATTTTGAAATTGCTTTATTTCTTACTTCATGAAGTCCTACTAAATTCAATAATTTTTCAGTTTTTATTTTAGCTTCATTTTTACCCATACCTTTTAGAGCTCCTATATATAATAAAAAATCTTTTGCACTAAAATTTTTGTAAGCATCAAAATCTTGCGGTAAATATCCTAATACTTCTCTATATTTATCATCTAGCGAATTTATATCTTTTCCGTTATATAATATTTTTCCACTTGTTGGAGTTGTTAATGTAGCTATTTGTTTCATTAAAGTTGTTTTACCTGCTCCATTTGGCCCTAATAACCCATATACACCACTTTCTAACGTTAAGTTTATATTTTCATTTGCTTTTTTATGCTTATATGCTTTTGTTAAATTTACAATTTCTAATTTATTCATAATTACCTCCATATATTTTCTTTGTTGTCATAACTACATTATATTGTGGCAAGCTTAACCTATTATAAACTCAATCTTAAATAATCCTTAAATAATTTAAAAATAAAAAAGCTCTACAATAACTTTCAAATAAAAGTTACATAGAGCTTTTCTTTAATAACATATTTTTCTAACTTTTTAATTGTCTTCTTATTACATGCTCAATTGAAGTCTTTTCAATATTATGGCTATCTGCTAAATAGCTAGTTTCTATTATTGCATTATCATCAATTTGTAATATATTTCTTTTTAAATTTGGGTATGTGAACTTGTCCGTTATACATAAAATAACTTTAGACTTATTACCTAGGTACCCTCCATAACCCTCTAAATATGTTATTGAAATTCCTAAGTTATTTACAATATGATCGCCTACTTCATTATATTTATTTGATATAACAATTATAGATCTTCCTTGATTAAATCCATCTAATATTAAGTCCACTATTTTAGTCATTATATATATTATAGTAAGAGAAAACATGGCACTTTCAATGTCAAATACTATAGCTGTTATAACTAAAACTACAATATTTATACTCATTAAGAATGTAGATACAGGTATTTTAAATTTTTGATTCGCCCATATAGCTAACATTTCACTTCCATCTATTGCTCCTCCAAATTTAATGACTGTTCCTGCTCCTAATCCTATGGTTACCCCACCATATATAACTATTAAAAATTCAGATGTTGTAACAGGTGGTATAGGTGTCAGTAAGTACAAAAATATTGATGACCATAAATTTGCCAATAATGTCTTAAATAAGAACATCCTATCAAATGATTTTGATGTAAACAATAAAATAGGTATATTAAAAGCAATCAAAAGTATGAACATAGGTATATTTGTTAAAGAATTAATTATCACTGATAGAGCTGTCGTTCCACTATCTACCATACCATTTGGAGATAATATCAGTTCTAATCCCATAGCAACGATCAAAGAACCTATTGATATCATTATTAGCTCATAAATTGTTCTTAATTTATTTTTCTTCATTTTATCACCTCGTATTTAAATTTTTATTTTTTATCAATTTTTATAATTAATATTTTAATATTATTTAATTTGCATTATATTTTTATACTCTATGATTGTATATTACAATAAACGTGCTGCATATTCAAGAATTTTCTGAAAATTTCATTCAAAACACCTTACTTAATACTTCTATATATAGTAACTAAAGAATCTATTTATATTACTACTCCCCTACTAATTATTATTATCTCCTAAATGTTTTTTATAAATTTTTACTTTTATAGTTTAATGTCTTTTGTAAAAAATTTTTAACGTTTAATTATTATGTTAAACTATTTTTACATGTACAAACTCCAATCAAATAGATTCCTTTATAATTCCACTCGAACCTTGATTTTATGCCACTTATAACCCTGTATTACTCTTACTTTCTATACATAATTTCACAGTATATTATATTTTAAATTTAACATATTTTTATAAATGTTAAATTAAAATTTAACATATTCTTAACAAAAGTTGTCGAATTTTCTGTTAATATGTTAGCGTACATAAAAAAAGTAAGAATAAAGAAAATAAGAAAATAAACTTTTTTTGAGGAGGCGACAATTTTGTCTATATTTATAAGTCTTATTGGAGGTCTTGGTCTATTCCTTTATGGAATGAATCTAATGGGAGAAGGTCTTCAAAAATCAACAGGTCCTAAACTTGAAAAAGCAATAGAGCTTTTAACTAGTAACGTAGTTATGGGAGTTTTGGTAGGAGCTGTTGTTACAGGAATTATACAAAGTAGTGGTGCCACTACTGTAATGGTAGTTGGATTTGTTAATGCTGGGATAATGACATTATACCAAGCAATCGGAGTTATTATGGGTGCAAATATAGGTACTACTGTAACAGCTCAGTTAGTATCATTTGATGCTAGTATATTCTCATCAATAGCACTTGGAATAGGTATTGTTTTATATATGATTGGTTCGAAATCTAGACCAAATCTTAAAAATATATCAGAAATACTTATAGGTTTTGGTATTTTATTTATAGGTATGGAATTTATGAAAGATGCAGTAGCTCCTTTATCTCAATATGAAGGATTTAGAAGTTTATTAGCAGGACTTGCAGATCATCCATTATTAGCATTGCTTGCTGGATTTGCAATGACTACTTGTCTTCAAAGTTCAAGTGCATCAATGGGTATATTAATTGCTTTATCATCTCAAGGTTTAATGCCTTTAGCTGGAGCACTACCAATATTATATGGAGATAATATTGGTAGTTGTACTACATCACTTATATCAAGTGTCGGTGCAAATAAGAATGCCAAAAGAGCAGCATTAATGCATTTATGTTTTAATGTGATAGGTACAATATTATTCATGGTAGTTCTTAATAAACCTATATCTATGATAGTTACACATTTAGATCCAACAGATACTGCTAGACAAATAGCAAACTCACATACATTATTTAATATAACTAACGTTATTATTTTATTACCATTCTCTAAATATATAGTTAAATTAGTTATGTTACTTATACCTGATAAAAAAGATGAAGAAGAAGAGTATGATAACCGCATAACAAAATATTTAGATGAGAGAATGTTAGAAACTCCATCTATAGCATTTGGCAATACTATAAGAGAAACACTTAGAATGGGAAATAAAGCAAAAACAAGCTTTACTTGCTCTGTTAATGCTTTACTTGAAAAATCTGAAGAAGATGCCAATACTACATTTGAAAAAGAAAAAGTTTTAAATGAACAACAAAGAAAAGTTTTAGATTACTTAATTAAACTTTCTAATAAAACTCTAGATGATAAGATGAGATTCTCTCTTGACTTATTATTCCATACAGTAAACGATATAGAAAGAGTTGGCGATTTATCTGAGAATATAGCAGAGTTAGCACAAGTTGCTATTCAAAATAAAACTAAAATTTCAGATAATGCTAAATCTGAAATAATAGACATCTACGGTAAGGTGTTAGATGCTTATACTCTTTCACTTGATGCTATGAAACAAAATAATGTCAATTTAGCGAATGATGTTTTAAAAATAGAAGATGAAGTTGATGCTCTTGATAAACTATATAGAGCTAAGCATATGCATAGATTAAATACACATTCATGCAGTATAGATTCAGGTATCATGTATTTAGATTTATTAACTAATCTTGAAAGAATATCTGACCACTCTGCAAGTATAGCTAAAAGAGTTATAAAAATTAATCAAACAAATTAATATATATTAAATTTTTAGGAGATGAAATTTCATCTCCTTTATTTATTATTTTAACAATACATAAGCATATACATAGTATAAATATATAGTATTTATTTTTATAAGGGGGAGTTATCGTGAATAAAAGTAAAGTCGTACTAAGCACTAAATATGGTGACATCAACGGAGATTCATATCCTGAAAAAATAACTTTAGTTGGAACTCCTTTTGATGAAAATAGTGTATATATTCAAAATTTACAACTTATAATAGAACATAAATCTACTGCTATACAAACTTTTAATATACCCGTTAATGGATATGTCTTTAACCTAGCTCTTATCGATGTATTAAAAAATAATTTTGAACAAATAATTATAACTGGTCAATATGGAGGTTCTGGTGGATTTGCTATTTTTAGACTTTATGAATATAAAGATGATAAATTAAATCTAATTATTTCTGATGAAACTTTATCCAATCAAATAAATTGTTATGGTACTTATGAAAAAAATAAAACTATATTAATTAGCTGTTTAGAAACTAATAAGCTATATACTATTGATATTAAAAACAACCCTAAAGTTTATTTAGATTTAATTTATGATGAAAATGGAAATGTTATTAAAAACTTAACTCCTATAATATCTGATGTCAATACAGTTTATCCAATACTCGCTCCATACAATAAATTTTATAGCTTACAAGTTCAACAACGTATTATAGGTATTTCCAATAGTGACACTCTAGGCGTTCTACAATCAATAATTGAAGTCAATAAAAAAGGTAACATATCAATCAAAGAACAATATGTGATTAAATTTGTATTAGAATTAGATTAAATAAAATAAAAAGCAGTTATAGCTTTAATTACTAGCTTGTCTGCTTTTTATTTTATTTAAATTATTATCTAATAGTTTTATCTATCATATCTTTTACATTTACGGATTTATGGTCATCAACCTTAACAACTTCGCCTTCCCAAGTTCTTATCATTATATAATCAGACCCTTTTGATATTAAATATTGTGGGAGTAATGGAGTTTTTCCTTTTCCTTTCGGCGCATTTATTATATAAGTTGGAATTGCCATACCTGAAGTATACCCTCTTAAATACTCCATAATTTCCATTCCTTCATCTATAGATGTATTAAAATGAGTTGTTCCTTTTACATGTTTACTATGAAATATATAGTATGGTTTAACTCTTATTTTAAGTAATTCATGATTCAAGCTTCTCATTAAATATTTATCATTATTTACACCATTTAAAAGAACTGCTTGATTTCCAAGTGGAACTCCATTATTAGCTAATTTCTCACAAGCTTTTTTAGTTTCTTCTGTTATTTCCATAGGATGATTGAAGTGAGTATTTATATATATAGGATGATATTTTTTTATCATCTCGCAAAACTCATCTGTTATTCTTTGTGGCATAGTTACTAAAGTTCTACTTCCAAGTCTTATATAGTCTACGTGTTTAATACTTCTTATTTCGCTTATTATCCACTCTAACATAGTATCATTTAGTGTTAAGGGGTCTCCTCCTGTTATAAGTACATCTCTTATTTCTTCATTATCCCTTATATAATTTATAGATTCTTGTATAATATCTTTGCTCTTTTGACAGTCTTCTTGCCCTATATTTCTTCTTCTTTGACAATGTCTACAATACATTGCACATTCATTTGTTACATTTATTATTAATCTATCAGGGTATCTTCTAGTTATACTTCCTGCTGGGTTTGTAAATTCTTCTCCCATTGGATCTAAATCATCTATTGAGTCATCTAATTCTATATATGATGGTATAGACATTAATTTTATGGCATCATATGGATCTTTAGGATCAATTAAACTTAAGTAGTATGGTGATATTGCCCATCTAAATTGACTTTCTACCTCTTTTATATTTTTTATTTCCTTTGGAGTTAATTCTAAAATTTTTGATAAAGTTTCAGAATCAGTTATTCTATTTGATAATTGCCACTTATAATCATTCCAGTTTTCTTCACTACCATTTAAAACCTCTAATATATGTTTTTTACGCATTTCTATTTCTTTTGCCTGTTCAAGACCTTTTGGAATTGTATTTTTTATATTTATATAATCTTCTATTCTTGATTTTAATTCTTTTGCTCTTTCTAATGAAATTTTATTGTTTTCATTCATAATCAATTTTACCAAGGTTTTAACCTTAGTTTTCCCCTTTCTAAATCATTGTATATTTTTTAACGTTTTCTATTGAATTATAACTTGCATCTCGTTTTCCCTTTGAATATATTCTATCAGAACTTAGCTGATTTTTCAATAAATTCTGAAATTTATCTACATTAAAACACCCTAAATGACTGCTTAATAGCAGGTTTAGGGTGTTGACTGTTTATACTTCAATATTTTTTACAACTTCAATTCCATTTTGTATCATACTATTTAAAAATACTATATTCATAATATCTGAATTATGAATCTTAGGTATATGATATGTATCTACTAATTCTATAGGTACTATAATATTTTTGTCAATATTATTTTGGTTAAAATAAGCTTTTAATGTAACTACAAATTGATATATACAAATATCTGTACAATCTCCAACTACTATAATGTTTTCATAGTTCTTAAGGTCAACATTGTCTAAACAAAAAAATCCATTAGTGGAATTTTTAGGTATTACTTTTATATTATCTATATTTTTTATTTCATCCACTAAGTCACTTTCAATATCATTATTTAAACAATGAGTTGGGTAACTTCTTAATTCTATAGAATCAATCGTGTGATTATCGGTAAATGCAATAATTTCACATCCCTTATCATCTAAAATTTTAACTAATTTTTCAATTGGATTAATTAAAGCTTCCACTCTATCAGAATATAAAGCTCCTCCTTTTGCAAAACCATTGTTCATATCAATTACTACAAGCATAGTTTCTTTTAAATTTAAATCACTCAAACTTTTAATTTTCAAGTTTTCTAAATTTTCTTTCATATATTGTAAATCTTTTATTAAATTTTCCATATCTCCACCCCTAATTAAATGTTTTCATTACTTCAATTTTAATATTTAAAAATAGAAAAGTACAGTTATTAAGATATTTTTTTACTTAATAACTGTACTTTTCTTGATCTTAATAATATATTGTACTTTTAATTATGTCTATATTATTATCTAATTGATTTATTAATTTTAGTTTTTTGAAACAATTATTTCTCTTTTTTACAATAACCAAATCGCCTTCATCTATCTTTAACAATTTCCCTGATTCTAACTCTATATTAAAATTTCCATTTAGACTATATAGTGTATTAAATATATATCTATAATTAGATTTCTCTATATTTTCTTTATCTTCTATAAATACCTTTGATTTAAGATTTATATGTTCTAATTTGCCACTACACCCTTTATTAGTCATCAAATTAAAATCTGTAGCTTTTCCGTAACTTCTTGTATCCCAGTTCCCATAGAAACTATCAACGTCAAACTTATTTAGTGTTATTTCATGATGGTTTTTGTGCTTTAATAATAATTCGCCATCTATTACCATTAATTGTCTTTCAACTTCTTGTAATTTAGTAAAAATCGATTCATCATGCTCAACTATAGCAGAACTTATTCTCCACTTAAAATCTCTACTTTCATATGATGAGTTTTCAGGGTATATGTATAACTGAGTTGTTTTTCCCCCAGACCACGTATTAGTTTTGTAACTTTGTTTTTTTATAATCTTAATATTATAAGACAAAGCTTCCCCCCCTATCAAATTTACACTATATATTTTAATATTTAATTAAATTATATACTAAAAATTATGTTTATATGAGTTAAGTACACTATTTAAATATAAAAACCTTAAAGAATTAATTATTCTTTAAGGTTTTTAATTAAATTCATAAAATTAATTGCTAATTCTATCTATACTTCCTAATGCTATATGAGCAACTCCTGCACCAACTAAAAGTGCTCCTGCCATGTTTTTATAATCATGTTTATCAAACTTATTTTTTTTATTCTGCTTAGCATCTAATGTGATACCTGCTGTTGTTACTGCTACTCCTAAAACTATCGGCATCATACCTTTTTTCATTTTAAACTCCTCCTGTTGATAACAATATTAAGATTAGTAAACTTTAATATCTTTACACTTATACTTCTCTTTTTTTAAATTTAAATTCTAAGTAATTTTTTCATGTTTTGCCTTAAATAAATAATAAATTCAATTTAAATTCTTTATATTTTTTATAAACTTTGCTATACTTATTAATATCAATTATATTAGGAGGATTTTATGAGATATGTAATAGTATCTGTTCTTAAAGGAGAAGCAGGGATATTCAATAATAAAATAAAAAAAGAAATTTATAAAAAATTCAATGTTAAATCATCTAAATTACCGCCTCATTTTACTATAAAGTCCCCATTTGAAGCTAATAATATAGATTCCATTGATTCTATTATAAAAAACTTTTGTGCATGTAATAATAAATCATATTACAAAATATCAGGTTATGATAATTTTGATGATAGAGTTATATATATGAAAGTTCTTATGGATAAAGATAGCAAAACAATTCATGATAAATTAATTAACTCAATATCAAGTCTAGATTATATAAAATTCAATAATAAAGATGGCAAAGATAAAATTTTTCATATTACTATAGCATCTAAAAAAATCAATAAAATTTTTAATAATATATATGAATATGTAAATACAATTCCTTGCGAATTCAAATGTACTTTTGATAATGTGTCTATTTTTAAATGGGAAAATAATACTTGGGTTTTACATAAGGAGTATTCATTTAAATAATAGGCTTTGTTTTATTTTTTTAATATAATATATAGAAATGGAATAATTAAAACTCCATTTCTATATACCTTAAATATATTACAATTTATTCTAAATTTTAATTTATTCCATCAATATTAAAATTTAGATGACCTTGATAAGTATTCTTATCTTTTAATTTAAAATTATCAATAAGTGATTTTAACATCTGCGCTTGTCCACTTAATTCTTCACTAGCAGCAGCACTTTCTTCTGATGTGGCAGAATTGGTTTGTACTACGCTTGAAATTTGTTCCACACCTAATGTAACTTGATTAATTGCACTAGATTGTTCTTCAGATGCTTTCGCTATTTCATCAACTAATGAAATAGTTTGATTAGTTGTATCAATTATCTTTTGAAGCGATATAGCGGTATTATCTACAATCATGCTACCTTTATCGACTGCATTTATTGAATTTTCAATAAGAGTTGATGTATTTTGCGCAGCTTCTGCTGATTTAGCAGCAAGATTTCTAACTTCATCCGCAACAACTGCAAATCCTTTTCCTGATTCTCCAGCTCTAGCAGCTTCTACTGCAGCATTTAATGCTAATATATTAGTTTGGAATGCTATATCATCTATTGTTTTTATTATTCTTCCTATCTCATTTGATGTGAATGAAATTTCCTGCATAGCTTTTACCATATGTCTCATTTGTTCATTTCCATCTTCAACTTCACGCCCTGCACTCAATGATAGTTCATTAGCTTCTTGAGCATTTTCTGCTGTATCTTTAATTTTTTCAGATATTTCTAAAATAGTTGCAGATAATTCTTGAATTGAACTAGCTTGTTCAGTCGCACCTTGAGCTAGCATTTGAGATCCACTTGATACCTGATTTGAAGCTGCTCCTACTTCTTCTGAAGCTAAATTTATTTGATTCAATGTTTCACTTAAATCTTCAGTTATTCTAATAACTGATTCCTCAATATTTTTAAATACTCCAATATATTCTGTTTCTGGTTCAACATCAAAATCACCAGATGCAATTGACCCTAGAACACGAACTGTATCATTTATAATATCTTTAGTTTTATTACTCATTTGACGCATACTATCTGATAACACACCTAATTCATCTTTTGATTCATATTCAATATCTATATCAAAATCTCCAATGGCCATTTTATTAGCAGCAATTTCGATTTCTTCAATCGGTTCTTTTAATCCTTTTGTAATATAAATACATATAACAACTCCAATAACTATAGATGAGATACAAATTGTTGTAGAAGTTATCATAGCCTTTGAAGCTGTATATTCTATTTCTTTATCAAATCTAATGCCACGTGCTGCTTCATCATCATAAATAGCTTTTGCATTTTTTACACTATCAACATATGCTTGATAGTATCCACTACCATCTGTTATTGCAAGATTTTGTGCACTTTTTGTATCTCCATTATCTATAAAAGTATATATTTGCTGATTTTGTTGTTTTAAATTGGATATAGAACTTTCAAGATCATCTATTAATTTTTTATCTCCTAAAGAATTTTCACGCAATGATTTTATACTTCTCTCAATATTGTCAAAATCTTTTTGAGCTGAAATTTCATGCTCTTTTGGTTTATTACCTGCAATTGAATTCATAACATTTTGATCAATAGAAACTATATCTCTTCGAATACCCATAGAATTGTTTGTTACTTGATATGGACCCTTAAATAATTCATGACTTTGATTGCTTGCTTTCTTTAAATTGAATAATACATAAAAACTTGAAAATGATGTAATCATTAATAAAGCAATAAAAGCTATTCCTAATTTCTTGCCTATTTTTAAATTTTTCATAAACACCCTCCCTTTAAATACATTAATTTCGTTAATTTTTTAGATTTGAACCTCGACTCTATATGATTTACAACAAAATATATTCCATTTTATATCTTAAAATTTAAAAACTAAGTTATAGTTATTAGTTTAATAGAAAATCGATTTCATCATATGATTAACAAAACACTCTTATAATTTATACTCGTGCATAATATACAATTTCCCCATTAAAAATAATTTAAAATTCCAAAAAATGTATATTGCACCTAATTTTTATACGGATAAATAATTATATACTTTAGATATTTATATTAAGTTAACTTATATATATTAATTATAAAGTATAGCTAGTTTTAAATTTAAATATATAATCAAAATCAAAAAAAATAAAAGGGATTTCTATAAATAGAAATCCCTTTTATTTTTTATTATTCTTGTCCTTCTTCATATTCCATGTAATCCTCAACTTCATGACCACATATAGGACACTTGTATATATCTAAACTATACTCAAATTCTTCTCTAGTTTCATTTTCTAAGCCTTCATTTATTATTTCAGTATCTGTTCCCTCTTTATGTTCAACTAAGTCCATAATTTCAACTATACACTTAGGACAATACATTTTGCTCATTATACTTACCTCCACTTATATGATATTTATATATATTAACACTTTGCTTATGTTTTTACTATATAATATCTAAAAAGGTAACTTAAAATTCTATAAGTATTAATTCTTCTTCATAAAATCTAGCTATAGAATATAACACATCTGATAATCTATTTATATATTTTAAAAGCATACTATTTACATTTTCTACTTTATTTAAAGATATAATTCTTCTTTCAGCTCTTCTACACACAGTTCTAGCAATATGTAATCGACTAGATGCTTTACTAGTACCTGGTAATATAAAAGCTCCCATTTCCTCTGTCTTAACAATATATTCATCAATAATATGTTCTAAATTTTCAACATCACCTTCATTTATACAACTTTTAAACTTACCTACTTCTTTAGTTGCAAGCTCTCCACCAACATCAAATAGTTTTTTTTGAATACTCCTCAATATACCTTTATCTTCATTTTTTAAATAATTAATTGCATCTCCTATAAATGAATTTAATTCATCCACTGTTCCATAAGCATCCACTCTCAAATCATCTTTATCTACTCTATTTCCATCATATAAAGATGTTTTTCCGCTATCTCCAGTTTTAGTGTATATTTTCATTTCAAACACTCCTCGTAATTTACATATTGCTATTTTCAATATATATTTAAATACCCATAAGATTTATTTCTTTTAATTTAATATAATATTAAATTAAAAGACTAGATAATTATCTAGTCTTTTAGAATTTTATTTTTTCAATTCTTTTAAAAATAATTCTTCATTTTCTTTTATAATTAATTCCCCATCTATAAACCCAACAGCTTCCTTTTTAAATGAACGACATTGACCTATACAGCCAGTCTTAACATTTTCTTCTCCAACCATTTCTTTTATTTTATTAACATCAACATTTGAACAAAATGGACATACTCTTATCATTTGTAATTCCTCCTAAAAAATCAATTTTCTATGTGTTTATATATACCCTCAAGTGATATATATAAACATATATTCACAATATTTTTTAATTTTAAAAACATTTCTAATTTTACAACTTTAATTTAATAAAATACCCATACTTTCTTACTTAAAATAATAATCTCTATTTTTTATGTTGAATTTAATCTCTATTTTCTTATAAATTCTATATTTTTTAATTTTTCTGTATACTTATTTTTAAAATCATGTTATCATATATACGTACGTGTATTTGTGTATACAAAATGCACTTTAGAAATTATATACTAATTTAGAATTCGCAATTATGGGAGGATTTAAAATGACAAATGAAACAAAAGTGAAAGTTGTAACTGCTGATCCCTCAGCATTAGGGCTTTTCGGACTAGCAATGATAACACTAGTTGCATCATCTCAAAAGTTAGGATTAACTTCAGGTGTATCACTAGTTATACCTTGGGCAATATTTTTAGGAGCTACGGCTCAATTATTCGCGTGTATAAACGACTTTAAACACAATAACGTATTTGGAGCTACTGCATTTGGTGGTTATGCGTTCTTCTGGTATGCAGTTGGATTTACATGGTTAATACAAAATGGAGTATTTGGACCTGAATTAGCAGCTTCTGCTGATCCTAAACAATTAGGATTTGCTTATTTAGGATATTTAATATTCACATTATTTATGACTGTAGGTGCAATGGAAACTCATAAAGTATTATTTATAATATTTGTACTTATAGATTGTTTATTTATAGGATTAACTCTTACTTCATTTGGAGTAATGGAACATGCTTCTCATCAATTTGCAGCATATTCAGAGTTAGGAATAGCTATATTTTCATTCTATGGTTCTGCAGCTGCAGTATTAAATACACATTTTGGAAAAGTATTTTTACCAGTTGGAAAGCCATTTGGAATATTTAAAAAGTAATTTTGTAGGGGGGAATAGTTGTATATAAATTTATAACTTTCTCTAGATATATTTAATATAGACAAAGAGGGAGTATATCCAATTTTTAAATTTGGATATGCTCCCTCTTTTATTATTCTCTTTTACTACTCTATTCTTAAATTTAGAAATCAGTAATAAATATATGTCTTTTGCAAATACTAATACAGATTTAGAAATTTAGAAAGGGTGTTTTTATGATTCTAACCAAAAGTATACATAGAAATGTAGACCTTATGAAAGACCACCTTCCTTTAGACAAAAGTTTTGATGTTATCCAAAGGGAAGTTATAATAGGGGGAAAAAGTTCATATTTATTTTTTATAGATGGCTTTATAAAAGATGAGGTTATGGAAAGAATACTATCAGGTTTTTTCCAAATAACAACCGAAGATTTCAAGTCTATTCATGAATTGAAAGATTTCATACATAAGTATATACCTTATATAGAAGTATCTAAAGAAAATAAATTGAAAAATATCGCTAAGGAAGTACTATCTGGTCCTATGGCAATACTTTTAGATGGTTTTGATGAGGCTATTATATTAGATGTTAGAACTTATCCTGTTCGCGGTATAGGAGAACCTGAAAAAGAAAAAGCTTTAAAAGGAGCTAAGGATGGATTCGTTGAAACCATCGTATTTAATACAGCTCTTGTTAGAAGAAGAGTAAAAGATCCAGATCTTATATTTGAAATGTTTAATGTTGGTAAAAGGTCTCAAACCGATGTTGTTGTAGGATACATAGATGGACTAGTCGAAGATAAGACCCTTAAACAATTAAAAGAACACATAACCAAAATAAACGTTAAGTCCTTGGTTATGAGTGAACAAAGCATAGTTGAAGCTTTAGTTCAAAGTAAATGGTATAATCCATTTCCCAAGGCTAGGTATACAGAACGCCCAGATGTTGCAGCTGCACATATCTTAGAAGGTAAAATTTTATTAATTATCGATAATTCACCTAATGCAATTATATTACCTACTACTATATTTGATTTTTTACAAGATGTAGATGATTTTTATCAACCAGTTATTATAGGTAATTATTTGAGAATAATAAGAAATTTCACATTAATTACAACGTTACTCTTAACACCTTTATATACCTTAGCTATTAGGTATGCATATAAACTTCCTGATTGGCTAGTATTTATTACCCCCAAAGATCCATATGATGTCCCTATTTTTCTTCAATTTTTAATACTAGAATTTTCTATGGATGCACTCCAACTAGCATCACTTAATACACCAGGTTCTTTAGGTATGTCCCTCTCTGTAGTTGGAGCTCTTATTCTAGGTGATTTTGCTGTTCAAACAGGATGGTTTATTCCACATACGATTTTATATATGGCTATAGTTGCTTTAGGTAGTTTTTCTCAGCCAAGTGTAGATCTCGGTTATTCAATAAAAATGATAAGAATTTTACTGCTCTTATTAACAGCTATATTTAATTTAAAAGGTTTTATAGCCGGTATCATTATTGCTTTTATACTTCTTGCAACAAATAAAACAATTACAGGAAAAAGTTACCTATACCCTCTTATACCTTTTGAATTTAGTGCTCTTAAAAGATTGCTTTTTAGAGTCAAACTGGATACTGAAAATGAAAATGAATAATAAACGTAAAAATATGACATCATTAATATGGTGTCATATTTTTACGTTCATTATTTCAATTAACTACCTTATTTGCTTATATATTCTTAGAGCAAAATTCAATTTTAAATCACATACTAAGTTTGTGTAATGTTTGCATATTGATTATTTTTAATAAATAATTAATTAAAATTTAAAATATAAAATTTAATTAATTTTACAATTCCAAAGCTGTATGGTATACTAAGTAGGTTATTTTAAAAAAAGGAGATTATCGATATGACAACTAAGAATAAAATCGTAAATATTGCCGTTATCGCCCACGTCGATGCTGGTAAATCAACATTAGTTGATGCTTTCTTATCACAAACAGGAACTTTCAGAGAGAACGAAGTAGTAAAAGACTGTGTAATGGATAGCAATGACTTAGAAAAAGAAAGAGGTATAACAATATACTCTAAAAACTGTGCTATTAACTATAAGGATTATAAAATAAATATAGTTGATACACCAGGACATAGTGACTTCTCTTCTGAGGTTGAGCGTGTTATAAAAACTGTTGATACAGTTATCTTATTAGTAGATGCTAGTGAAGGACCAATGCCTCAAACTAGATTCGTTTTACAAAAATCATTAGAGTTAGGTTTAAGACCTATATTATTCATAAACAAGATAGACAAAAGTGATCAAAGAGCAGAAGAAGTAGTAGACGAAGTATTTGACTTATTCGTTGACTTAAATGCAAATGATGAACAATGTGAATTCCCTATAATATACGGAGTAGCTAAGCAAGGTATTGCTAAATTAGAAATGGATGATGATAGTACTGATCTTTCTCCATTATTCGAAACAGTAATAAACCACGTTTCTGCTTATCCTGATTATGATGCTGAAGATTTACAACTTCAAATATCAGCTCTTGCATATGATGATTATGTAGGTAGACTTGGTATAGGTAGAGTTTATAAAGGAACTGTTAAAAATGGTTCTCAAGTTTCTATATGTAAAGCTGATGGAACTGTTGCTAAAGGAAAAATATCTAAACTTACAGTTTATGAAGGTTTAGTTCAAGTTGAAAAAGATGAAGTAGGTTCAGGAGAAATAGTTGTTGTAGCTGGTATGCCAGATATATCTATAGGTGAAACTATATGTAACCCAGATGCTCCAAAACCTATGGAAATGATCCACATAGAAGAACCAACATTATCTATGAACTTCTTAGTTAATGATTCTCCATTCTGTGGTAAGAGTGGTAAGTTCGTTACTACTAGACATATAAAAGATAGATTAGATAAAGAGTTAGAAGTTAACGTTGGACTTAAAGTTGAGCCAATGGATACAAGTGACGGATATAGAGTATCTGGACGTGGAGAACTTCACTTATCTATATTACTTGAAAATATGAGACGTGAAGGATACGAAATAGGTGTATCTAAGCCAGAAGTTTTACTTCATAAAGAAGATGGTAAATTAATGGAACCAATGGAAAGAGTTATAGTTAACTGTCCAGAAATTTACTCAGGAACTGTTATAAATAAATTAAATTTAAGAAAAGCTATGATGGAAGCTATGGAAATAGAAGGAGATTATGTTAAAATAACATTTATAGCTCCTACTAGAGGACTTTTAGGTTATAGAAGTGAATTCATAAATGATACTCGTGGAGAAGGAACTATAGTTAGATCTTTCGCTAGATACGAAGATCACAAAGGTGCTATACCTGGAAGAACTAATGGAGTTTTAGTTGCTCACGGTCCTGGAACTACTATGGCTTATTCTTTAGCTGCTTTAAGCGAAAGAGCTTCAATGTTCGTTGATCCAGGTGTTGATGTTTACGAAGGTATGATAATCGGTATGAACTCAAGAAAAGATGATATGGTTGTTAATGCATGTAAAAACAAGAAATTAACTAACGTTCGTTCTTCTGGTACTGATGATGCTGTTAAATTAAACCCTGCTAAGCATTTCACTTTAGAAGAAGCTTTAGAATTTATAGATGATGATGAGTTAGTTGAAATAACTCCAGATGCTATAAGATTAAGAAAAAGATTCTTAAATGAAACTGAGAGATTAAGATATAACAAATCAAGACAGTCAAGTAAGTAATTTCAAAAAGAAGTCGTAATAACGACTTCTTTTTTTATTATCATTATTCCCTATTTTCGCATTATATTTAAACTATAATAATAATTTAGAGTTATATCATGTTAAAACTCTAGATCATCTAATCTTATTTTTTCTAATAATTTATTATTTAATACAACTTAATTATCTACTTTCTATCTCTTAAAACTATAT